>JACQEA010000175.1 GCA_016200825.1 Chloroflexota bacterium
ACTTCCGCGCGCGTCTAGCCTTCACGCTGGCTGCATTCAATTTCTTGGTGCAATGGCATGGGCTTGAACCTGATGAGAATGGTTTCGTCGCTTTATCCATCGCTGAATTCAGTCTGTGAAACTAGCACCATTGGTTAGTAGCGCAGGTTGTTGCTCGCGTCAGTGTATTCAATCGCAAAGCCGAACTGTTCGGGCAACTTGGCGAACGCGACAATATCACGCGCGTCTTGCAAGAACTTGGCAAATGCTTGCTCGAACTTGTTGCCGCAAGTCACAAGATTGAATATAGTTTTTGACGCTTGAATCGTTGGACGCGAGTACGGGAATGGCGGAGTTTCGGAAAGTTTGCGCCCTTCGTTCAAAAGTTTCGGCTCTAATTCTTGCACAACGAGCGGGCGCAATGCTTTGACAAATGTTTGCACGGCGACGTATTGCGCGACGTTCGTCGAAATCGCTTTGATGATCGCGGGGTCGTCTAAATCAACGCGCTCACCAAACGCGCGTGTTTCCAAAAACTCGCGCACCTTTGGAGCAAGCGCGGCGAACTGAGCAGGGAGTTTCACGTCTTGCGCGATGCGCTTGGCGTAGTAGGAAATGACCTCTTGCGACGTTTGCACTTCGGGCAGAGTGTAATCGCGTTCAATTAGTTTTTGCAGAGTCAGTAGATCGTAACCTTCATAGCGAAAGGTTTTGGCTGCGGCGTCTTCGGCTTTGCGAGGGAAAGGCGGACACGACATTGCAAAAATATCCAGCGCGGCGATTTCTTCGGCAAGCGTCTTTTTGCGAACGAGAATCGGGGAAAGAGTCGGCAAAGCGATGTCCTTGTCCATCTTGTTCGGGTCAGGCGCAATCGTGACGATAACGAGTTTGTCTTTGCCAACTTGAAACGTATCCAGCGCGATGTCTTCTTCTTTTTCAAGTTGTTCGACAAACTCGATAAATGCTTTGTTGCCGATCACGTCCACGCGCTCGATATAATCGGGCGCTAAATCGCGAAACATCAAGCGCAAGCCGCGCCCACCGACGCACCAACCGCGAGCCAAACGGCGACGAAACAAGCGCAAGCGACCAATGCGACGGCGACCAAGCGCAAGGGGAGACTCCCTGAATATCGCATTGAGGTAATGTATGCAGCAGTACAAGAGTGGATAAAACTTCAGACAGGTCAAAAGCGCAGACGCGCAAAAGGTGATTTTGATGATTCGGATGAATGGAGCGACGAACCTAGCAAGCGAACAACAAAGACGGAATTTCTTGCGGACAAGTTTAGTGGCGGCGATATGAACAAAATTGCGGTCTCCCCACGAAAATTTGACTACTGGGCGAAACAATTCAACACCGGCAAATGGGATATTCCTGGCAAGCGCAAGAAAAAATCGCGGAAAGAGAAATAGCGCGCTATTTCTCTTAAATCGCTCAATCGCTTTGTAAAATGGAAGGCAGAGAATAGATGATTCTCTGCCTTTTGTATTTTATCGGACCCGAGGTGCTGATGGAAAAATGCTTGGACAAACTGATTGACCAAAAACTGAATGGCGCGCTAACGCAAATGGCGAAAGATGATGCTCGCACGCCCGCCTTACAACTTCTCTGGCTGGCGCGCGTCGAAGCAATACGGCGCGGCTTGTTGCCCGTCAACGTCATTCCGAACAAACGCGACGCGGCGCAACAAACGGGAGTGGTGCAAAGTGCAATTGCCAGATGACATCACGCCCGAGGGACACGCGGCAATCGTGGATTGTCTGCGAATTTTCGCGGCGCGTGGGCGCGCAATCAGAGAGGAAAGAGAGAGGCAACGAAAAACAGAATCACCCAGCAACTTGGCGGGAGCGGGTGATTCTGAAGGAGCAAGCGGCACAAACTATATGAAAGGAGTCTGCACCGATGCAAAACAATAATAGCACGAACCGCGAACGAGCGCAAATGTTTCGCAGTGATGGGCAAATGATTGGCGGAATCGTCGGGGACGTTTTCCGTAAGCATGTGGACGCAAGCAAACATTTTTTGCGAAGACCGCCCTCTATTGCGTTTGATCGAGACGTACTTATGCAAGCCAAAGAACAAGGCGCGCAGATCGCAGAGGTCATTGACCGCGAAAGTGGCAAGACTTATCGCGCGACGATTGCGCGGATTTGGAAAAACGGCTTTTCCGTGAATCGCGGACACGGCGCGCAGATGGCACTTGCTTTGACCGAATGGAATCACGACGACGAACCAATTCAGGGGCGGTTGTTCTGATGTGGGACACCGTTCGCCTTGTAACAAACATTGAATTGAGCAGAGCAAAACTTGGGCGCGATTGGCGCGAGAGCATCACGCGAAAAGTTGATGCAGACGGGCAGTTGGTCGAATTGTCAACGTTGATTCTGAATCGGCGCGAACCGCCTAGCCAACTGATTTACTCTCCTCTTTCGGGCGCGTTGAAAGTGGAAACGTCTTTGCCGAAAATGTTGTACGGCGAAAACGTATCACTACTTGCGCCCGATGACGTGCCGCGCGCGCTCGATGAATTGTCGAATCGAATAAGCGATTTAGTCGGCACGCCGATTCCACATTGCGGCACTTGGGAAATGCGCGGGCGGCTTGATGCGGTTTTCGCTTGGCAAGTTGGAAAGAAAGTTGACGATTACTTGCACGCGCTCGCGCAAATGTCTTTGCCGCGACACAGAGCAGAATTTATTGACCACGCGAAAACTGTTTATTTCAAATCGGCGCGGCGATGGTTGCGGTCGTATGACAAATACGCCGAATCAAAGTTGCCGCAAGCAAAAGGGGTATTACGCTTTGAGGTTGAAATGAGGCAAGGCAAAACGGAAATGCGGCGATATGCAAACACGCAGGATTTTCGCGCTCGCGAAATTCTCACTTGGAAAAATGCGCGGGCGATTCTCGCACACTGGCTAGGGCAACTTGGGGCGGGCTTGATGATTCGCGATGATGCGCGTCTTTTCGGCTTGCTTTTGGAGCAATTCGGAAACACGCGCGCAATACGGCTTTTGGGCTATGCAAACGCGACGCGTCTCTTTGGGCGAGATGGATTGCTGGCGCGCAGATTCAATCGCGGCTATCTATGGCGTTATGCGCGAGAAATCAGAGCGGCGGGCGCGGCGTTAGCAGTGTCGCAATCAGGATTACTCCCCGCGCTCTTGTTGCCGAGTGAATCAGATTATAACGGCGAGCATGGTCGCATTCGGATGTAACTACAGGACGTTAGGTCTCAATTCTGAAACACGCCTGACGTTGCGCGGCGAAGCGACACAAGCAAGGGAATGACAAGTAGAAGTAAGCCGTAAGACACATTGCACAACGAAAACAGCTAACGGCGCAGATTTGGCGCGGTTTTAGCAATAGCGTATAGAGAATACAAGATTTGGGCTGGTTCGACGCGACGAATAGTGTACCAAAACTGCACATTCCAGAAGGCAAGGAACAATGATGCATCAACGGCGCATCAAGACAGGTGAAGCAATTGCCGTTGCCGTTTGCCGAGTAAAGGAAAACGAAGAAAGGCGAAAAAAGGCGAGCGAGTTTGCCGCGTGAGTTTTTCCAAATGGTTTATGACATACAGAAGGCTTTACTGTGAGTCGCGGCGGGCGTACGTATGGACGCGCGCATTTACCTGTTGAGAGTTGTCACAGTTTGAGCGTGTGGGGCTATTTTCAATTCGCGCAGATGTGGGCGTACGCTGACGCGCAAGATTCTTTTGAATGGGAGTTCGGACCCGAATTTGTTGAATTGAAATTCTCGCGGGATGGCGGTGAGCATCATCAAAGAATCGTGTTGACGTTCACGCCTTGCAGGTTGGGCGATTCGCGGCGATGGTTCGTTTGTCCTTTTTGCGCGCGGCGCGTGGGCAAGGTCTATTTGCCTTGTTCGATGTACGCGGGAGGCGAGCGCGTGACGCGGTTCGCGTGTCGGTCTTGCTACTCGCTCACCTATTTACAGAGGCAAGATCGGGACTTGTATTGGTGCTTGTTGCATCGTGCTCATCGAATGGAAGGTCGTTGGTTCACTTATTCGGAAAAAGACAAATTGTTTTACCCTCTCAAATGGCAACGGCGCGACAAATTCAACAAGCGCGTGGATGAGTACGAAAGGTTAATTCAATTGGTGAACGCGTACATGTTGCGGGGCTTGTTGCGCGCGGCTGGGTAGAGGAAAGATTGGCAAGCGTGAGGCAAAACGCGCGGCTTTACCAACCGCGTGCCGCCAATTCGCTTCAAATTCCCTCTTGACAGGAAATGTCTTTCTGGTGTATAATCGGTGTAGAACGGTGATAGAACGATGAAAACAAAACAAGTCAACCTCAAGAATTTTCCGGTCGAATGGTATAAACGCCTTCAAGAATTGGCGAAGGCAAATCGCCGCAGTGTTACTCAAGAGGTATTCGCGGCGGTTGAATTTTACCTGAAGGAAAAAGAGAGAGAACAACAGAAGAAATAATCAAAGCGGGGCATTGCGGTGCTGGTAACACCACAAAGCCCCTGACCCACCCGCTGATGTACGCAACGGACAGGCTGAGCCGATTCTATCATTCTTTCAGAATCAAGGCAAAAGCATTCGCTCTATGTTGCTAAATCAGCGGCATAGAGCGAATTTTATTTCTGGAGGATTCAAAATGCAAACTCAAATTAAGTCTCGCCCACAAATGCAATTCGTCGTACTCGACGCAAACTCGATTCGACGCGTTAGGGAATGGTACGAGCGACTTTGCCCATCGTGTCATTGCATCGGGCGCGTTGGAATCTATCCCAACCGCGAAGCCGAATCAATGCAATTCATCGCGCGGCGTGAATGGGTGTGTCGAAGATGCGAGAACATTCGCGACGAAGTGAACGCGGCATTTGTCGCAAGGGGGTTGAGCGATTGAAAGAATCACGCGGCGTATATCGCCGTCAAAAAAATCGGCGTCCCCATCCGCGAAGAGAGAGACGCCGAAGTAGCAGAGCAACACGAGGTTGCGGCTACTACGCGCAGTATAGCGCGAATCGCAAGACGCCACAACCTCTCGATATTCAAAGAGGGGAAAAGTGAAAAACAAACTCAAAACAAAATCCTGTTTCAAAGTCCCTGTCCTTAACGCAAAGCAACTGTTTGATACCAAGCGTGCGCCTTATTCCACTTTCGGCACAGGAGTTAAGAAAGGCAACCCGCGCAAATGTACTGGGTGCGGGCAAAACATCAAGGATTGCGAAACGTGGGAATTGAGCGCGAGCGCGGCAGACCCGAAATATGGTCGCATTGTGACGATACGCCACTCGCCGCGTTGTCCCGATGAACAAGCGCGCGAAACGTTTCAACAAATGTTGGCGCGCGGCTAAAGCGATTCAAACAAACGCGGGGACAGTCTTTAATTCGAGATTGTCCCCGCGACGAATGGAGCGGAAAATGAGCAAGCGGGCAGTACTGTATGCACGAGTTAGCACAGACAATCAAGCCGATAAGGGTTATTCTCTTCCAAGTCAGTTGGATGCGTGCCGCAAGTATGCAGAGCGGCAAGGTTTTGAGATCGTTGGCGAGTTTCAAGACGACTATACTGGCACTGTGCCAATTGAACGTAGACCCGAAGGGAAAAAAGTGTACGCGATGCTATCAAGCAATGAAGCCGATGCAATCATTGCGTACACGGTTGACCGATTGGTTAGACCCCCAGAGGAAGGCGATGAGTGGGATTTTCCTGTACTCATTCGCGGACTGGCAAGGCTAAGCAAAGAGATTCATACTTGCGAAGTAGGAAAACTCAAAACCGATTTTGCAAGTTTGCTAATGGCAATGCTGGGCGCAAAAGGCGCGGGCGACGAACGGCGCAAAATAATCGAACGCACACGACGCGGGCGGATGACAAAAGCGAAGGGCGGCAAAGTCGTCGGCGGTAGGTGTTCTTTGTTTGGCTACCGATTCACACACGACGACAAAGGCAAGACCAAAGGGATGGAAGTTTACGAACCCGAAGCGCGAACCGTGCGGCTGATTTTTAAGTGGTATCTAAACGGCGACGAAAAAGGTAAGCCGTTGACGTTCTGGCAGATTGCGAAAAAGTTGACCGAAATGCACGTAATGACGCCAAGCCAAGCGCACGATTACAAGACGGTGCGAAAACTCGCCTTGCGTAAAGGAATCTGGAACGATAGTAGTATTGCCTCGAATATCGTTGGAAACGAGGCATACGCCGGCACTTGGCGTTATGGGAAGCGAATCGGTGAGAAGGGGGAGGGCGGTAAGCGTTCGGTAGATGAACAAATCGCGGTTAATGTTCCGCCAATTGTTGATCGCGAAACGTGGGAGCGCGCCCAAGCGCAACGCAAACATAATGCGGCAATGTCTCCGCGCAACGCCAAGACTGACTACCTCTTGCGCGGGTTAATCAAATGCAGTTGCGGGTGCAATATGTCGGGGCAAATGTCCGGAGCGATCACGAAACGATACTATCGATGTATTCGGAGATTTTACCTCAAAGCCGAATGCAGAGAGAAATCCGTCAACGCCGGCTATGCCGAAGCGTATACGTGGGATTCCATTCGGGTCAAATTTTCAAACCTTGATGACCTTTGGGATGAGTTGAAAGCGGCACAAGCCGGGATGCACAAAGAGGACGAACCGAAACGCGCCGAACTCGAAGCCGCCAAAGAAATGATCGAGGAAGCCGACCGCGATATTGACGAAATCGCGGCGGCACTACCGAAAGCGACGGGAAGAGTGGGGGACGCACTCCAAGCCAAATCCGCCGAAGCCAACGCGCGGTACGCGGCTCACGTCAAGCGACGCGACGAACTGACCGCCGAACTAGGCGCGCGCGTCTTGACCGATGATTCAATCGCGGATATTTTGCAGTACGCGCGCGATGTTCGAGAGGGGCTGGACAATGTGACGTTTGACGACAAGCGGCGAATATTGGAAAGTCTAAAGGTCAAAGTAACGGTCAAGGGCGGCAAGGTTGACGCGGTAACAGGCATAATTAGTTTTTGCACTCCTCAAAGTGCAAACCGATTTCGACCAAACGCTCTGCGCCGCGCACCCACACTTCGTAATGCAGTTTGGGGTTGGAGTAATAAAGTTTGACTAAACTGAAAAAGGCGCGAGGCTGAAAATCGCGCAAGGCGCGCGGCAAGAGTTGTTGGGTTTTCTTGACGAGGGCAACTTGAAAGTTTTGAATCCGCATCGAGGAATGACAAAAAAATAATTGGACGCTAACGAAAAGATTTTCTGCTGCACCTATTAGACTTTATTCAGAATAAAAAATCTCACCGCCAAGCCGCAAAGAACGCCAAGAATAAAGAAAAAATCAACATGAAAACTTCATTTTTTTCTTTGCGCACTTGGCGTCTTGGCGGTAAAAATTATTTCGCATAAAGTCTATTGGTCAAACGCGCGGTCAAAGAACGCGACAATCTTGCGGCGATATTCTGCTTTTGCTATTTCTTCGATCTTGCGATGACGCGCGTTCGGCACAATCCACAACTCTTTGGGTTCGCGCGCGCGGTGGTACAACTTGCGCGCTTGACCTACTGGAACCTCCATATCTTTTTCGCCGTGCATAATCAAAATCGGACGCGGCGCAATGTTCGCGATCGAATGAATCGGATTCGCGGCGAAAAGATTCGCGCGCAAACGTACCGACGCGATTGCAATCATCAGCCATCCAACTAACGGCGCGATCCAGCGCGGCACGCCGCGTGCGCGCGCCGCGTTTCCCATGACCGTTTCCAGATCGGCAAACGCGCTATCGCTGACGACGCCCACGACCATCGCGCTCTGCGCCGCGGCGGCAAGCGCCACCGCTCCGCCCATTGAAAAACCAAGAATGCCCGCGCGCGGGATGCCGCGATTTTTTAACCAGCCGAGCGCGGCAAGGAGATCCCACCGTTCATAGTACACGAGCGAAGAATAATCGCCATCACTTTCGCCGTGCGCGCGATAATCGAAAAAGAGGGTGTGAAAACCTGCCGCGCGCAAGAGCGACGCGTAGATGAGATCAGGGGCGCGATTGCCGGTGTAGCCATGACTCAAAACTATCGCGCCTTTCGCGTTTGGTGACGGAATAAACCACCCGCGCAAGCGAGTACTGTCGCGGGATTGAAATTCGATTTGCTCGAAGGTCAGAGTATAGGCAGAGGGGTCGCATTCGAGGGGTTGTCGGGCGGGATGAATCATTTGCTCCGCGCCATACCATCCAACTGCGAACAGGATGAGCCCAAAAATCAACCCCAACCAATAAGGCGTTACTATGAAAAGTGCCACTCTATTTTGAAATCTCAACCAAACTTTTACCGATTTTGACCGGTAGTACTATTGCGAGTCCGACCGGATAATTGTAAAATGCATAAAGGGAAATTGCAATCAATGAAAGATTCTAAAATTGTCACGCTCGCCGCGTGTCTGATCGCGATTTGCATCGCTTTGTCTGCCGCGACGGTTGCGCGGGCGGAAACATCGTCGCCAATCACGTGCCTTTATTTCTCAAATACCGGGCACAATGTTCAAGGTGCGCTCGCGCAATTCTATCTTGCGCGCAACGGGTTTAAAAATTTTGGCGACCCGTTGACGGAAGCGTTTTTCGAAGACAAGGTCCTTGTCCAATATTTCCGCAACGCGCGGTTGGATTATCATCCCGAAAATCCAGAGCCGTTCCGCGTTCAAGTGGGGTTGCTCGGATATATTTACAATCAGTCTGATTCGCGGTTGCCCTCCCCGCTGATTCCGGCCCTAGAGGATCCCAACTTTTTTTACTTCCCTGCTACCGGTCTCACGGTAGGTTTTGGGATCAAAAAATATTATGCCAACAATTTTGGGTATGAAGTGCTGGGTTATCCTTTGACGTTGGTGCGCAATGAAGGAAATAATTTTGTTCAGTATTTCCAACGCGGAGTCGTCGAGTGGAGCGGAACAGATCTGACCGCGAACACTGTGCGAGCGAAAGAAGTCGGACAAGACGCGCTGGATCGGCGTTATGCCAAAGATTTCAAATGGCGTCAGTCCGCCGCGAATGATCGTTGTCAAGATGCGGCGCAATTAACAACATCCGCGAGTCCGACCGTTGTGTTGATTGTCGGCGCAACGCAAACGCCTACCGTGACTCCAACGATTTTTTTGCCAACGCCTCCCGCGCTGGGCACAACGTTAGACGTGCGCGTACATGTTACGCTAAAACAAAGTCCAACCAACGGCACGCAATTTGCCGAAGTAACCGTGGATGATCAATTCTCACGTCCACTCAAAGGAATCGGTCTTGTGGCTACTATTCGGACTCCGAGCGGAGATAGATCGTTTCCGTTGGTGGCGACCGATGCCGCAGGAAATTCCAAATTTAATTTCGATATAGGCAAACAATCCGCGAATACTTTGATTGTTGTTCGAGTAGATGCGTACTGGACAAGTTTGACCGGGAATGGATCAGACTGGTTTATGACTCGCTAAAGAACTGACAACCGTCAGCCCTTTTTATTTTTGTTCCTCCTCTTCCCAGCCGATAATCCACACACACAATCCCGCGAGCAGAATTGTTGCGACCACCAACGCGGCAAGTTGAGTTGGAAGTAATCCAACATCTTTCGCAGACCACAACAAAATAATTACCATGCCCAGCGCAAGCGCGAGCCACGCCGCAACTCGCGGATGCCGCGCGCTAAAATTTTTCAATGCCGTCATGTTGAAAAATCCTCCGTCGTGCGATACGGCGCGCTGACAAGTCTGCGCGCTGCCGCGTTTTAAATCGGCGAGGTCACCAGTTGTTCGCGCAAACGTTTGACCCAAATTTGATCACCCGTTTGCAAGCGATCTTTTACGACTTGCCGCCAGGTTGGATGCAACGCCGAGAGATTGCGTTCTTGATAACCGAGCGCGCGCGAATTTTCACGGACATATGCCATCGCGTTTTCTTCCACCAGCAACAAAATCGTTTCGCAACTCAACGCGCGCGCCTCTTCTTCAATTAGCGCGATCAATTTCGGTAACGCGAGCGACGCCATGCTCTCCGATTCCGCCCACAATTCGCGCACCGTCGCAACCAGATTCTCCGCCTCCCAACCTGCCAGCGCGATAATTTTTTCATCGCACAGCGCGAGGCGATAGCCAAACTTCCCAAATCGCTTTAACAATTCCGCGTGCGGAAACGGTTCCGCGCGCTTTTCTTTTTTGATCAAGACCGCGCCGAGCGCGTCCAAATCTTTGCGCGTCGCGCGCCGCGCTTCGATCTTTTCCAGCCGCGGCTCTTTTTCTACTTGAACCGATTCGGTACTCGCGAGAATCGGCGCGGCGACCGGCGCGTCTTGATAATCGGATAACCACCCGCGCTTGTCGCGCGCAGTTTGTGGTTGAATTGCATCCCATGCGCGCTGAACTTGCGCGCGCGTTTCTTTTTCAGCGTCACTGTTATCAATCACGACATTCGCCACGCGTAATTTTTCATCGAGCGATCCTTGCGCGGCGAGCCGCGCGCGCGCGTCGGCTTCGGACATTTCGCGCGCGTGTCGCACGCGTTCGATTTCCACTTCCGGCGCGCATTTCACGACCCAGACCGCATCGCACCACAAATGCAATCCGGCTTCGATCAGTTTGATCGCTTCGATAACGACAATAGATTCTGGCGTGTGACGAAGCGTGTGTTGAATCAACGCGGCGACGGCGGGATGAACAATCGCTTCGAGTTTGCCCAACGCGTCGGGAGTTGCAAATACGCGCGTGCCTAACTTCACGCGATCAATCTCGCCGTTGAATTTCACGACATCCCAGCCGAACGTTTCGACGACGCTGTGCCACGGGGCGGTGCCGCGCGCGAGCGCGTAGCGCGCGAGAGCATCCGCGTCAATTCCATGCGCGCCCAACGACTCGAGCATTTTGCGAACGGTACTCTTGCCACTGCCCAGATTGCCGGTGAGACCGATCAGAAAAAAATTTTTCATTATTTTTGCAACGCGCCCGTCAGCAAATTACTACTTAATTCAAGTTGCCACTTTGTCATTCTGAGGCGCGGTTTTTGCGCCGAAGAATCTTGTAGCCTCAAAAAAGAGGGAGGTTTCTATTGAATCAACAAGATTCTTCGCTTCGCTCAGAATGACATTGAGACTCGACGTTCACGGTAGCAACTTGAGTTACTTAACCAAATTCGGCTTGGGTAAATATCTTTGGATTGTCACCTCGAGCGAAGCGAGAGGTCTTGTTATTCGTTGAAGCAACGAGATTTCTCGCGACCTTCGGTCGCTCGAAATGACAGAATGAATTTTGATCCAACCTGACGTTATTTTAGATCCAAACTGTAACCGGTTGGGACGATTTCAACCCATGAATTTCCCGGTTTGAGTGGAATCACATGTCCGGCGTCGTCAATCAATTCAAAAAATTCTTGCACCGAATTACGCATCCATTTGCCGTGAATCCGTACCCCATCGCGGAAAATATCCAGATCGCCTTGTCCCACGAGATTGATGTAAACCGAGAACGCGTTATTGGAATCTTCGACGATGCTGGTCCGTTCATGTTTAGCGTACAACACGATCACGTTCGTCGCGCTAACTTGCGTGCGCGATTCCGCGCTTTGGGGTGTGCAACTCGCGCCGTTGCCCCATTTCGCGGTGACGCTGTACGAATTGTCCATCAGCGGCGCGCCGGTCACCCCGCGCATATATTTTTGTTTGCTCGCGTCGTACTTCCATTCGACCGCTGTCCATTTGGGCCACGGGGCTTTGGTGAGCCCCACCGATTTCACCAGCTGATTTCCGGTCGGCGCGGCGGAAAATTGAAATCCGTACAGCGGCACCGGTTTTTCCAATCCTTTTTGCACGAGCCATTGACGTTGTCGCGCGACGGTGGTGTACAAACGACCTTGATAACCGTGCGAATTGATATAACAATACGCGGGCATGTTGAAAAATTCGTCAAAGTTGATCATGGGGGTTTGCGAAAAAATCCAACGCGTGCCATTGCTCGCGCCCGCGTGCGCCATCGAGCCATCGAACATCGGCGCGAGTTGTAAATTGATGAGGCGACCACTGCGAATCGGTCCAACGAGCGGCGCATCATTCGTCAAAAAAACTGCGGTGTAACGCGTGTTCGCATACGCGGAACCAATTTGATCAATCAATTCTTCGAAAACTAAATCGGCGGAATTGGTGCCGGCTTGCCAGAAATCTTCGCGCACGCGCTGATCGTTGCCGATGCGAATGAGCACGGGGCGACGTAGCAACGCGGCGGGGTCGGCCGCGAGTCCGGTAATCGGATTGATGTTCGCCGGTCGCGCGGGAATCGCGAGCGGAGGAAAAGATCCGAAAATTGGAATCAACGGATCGGTGCCGGGAATTTGCGGCGCGGGCACCGCGTTTGTTTGCGCGCGCGGCGTCGCGATAATTGGCGTGGGAGTTGAAGGCGCTTCGGTCGCGAAAGGAGTTTCGGTCGGCTCTTCCGTTGGAATTGGAGTGCGCGTTGGGCGCAACGTTGGCGCGGGCGTTGGTTCTATTTCTTGCGGCGCGCAAGAGACAACGATCAGTGCAAGGCAAATTAAAAAAATCGGCGTGAGCCGTTTAAACAAAGAAAACATTCCTTGAACCTCGAGCTGAAATTTTTTGAACGCGTCTATTATACGCGCAAAAAGCGCAGATGGCAAAGCAAGATTGACTCGCGTTTCAACCTCTGCTACGATACGCGCGATGAAATCACGCGGGCGATTTTTGTGGGTGCTAATTTTTGCGGGGTTGGTATTTTATTTGGCGCTTACTTTTTGGCTCGCATTCATTGGGCTCACCTATCCGTATCAACTTGATTACGGCGAGGGCATCGTCCTGTGGTTCGCGCGACAAATCGCGCATGGTCAACCCATTTACAAACCGCTCGATTCTTTTCCGTACGCGTCCGCGAATTATCCGCCGCTCGCGATGATTCTTTCCGCCGCGCTCTTTCCAATTTTCGGCGATGGGTACACTGGCGGACGATGGCTTAATTTCGCGTCCGCGCTCGTTGTTGCCGCGTTGATTTTTCGCATCGTGCGCGCGGAAACGCGCGATCTGCGCGCCGCCGCGCTTGCCGCGATTTTTTTTCTCGGCGCGCCGTACATCTATCATTGGATTCCGCTTTTCCGCGTCGATTTGATTGGTCTCGCGTTTACGTTTGTCGGAATTTATTTTGTGTGGCGATGGGAAAGACAGTCATCAGTCACCAGTCACCAGTTACCAGTTCGCCGAAATTTTTTACTTTCTACTGCCTACTTTTTACTTTTCACTTTTGCCTTTTTATTTTCTCTTTATACTAAACAAACGCTCATCGCCGCGCCGCTCGCCGCGTTCCTCGCGATATTTTTGCGCGATAAACGCGCGGCGATTCTCTTCGCGCTCGCGCTCGGTGCGCTCGGCGGCGCGATTTATTTCGCGCTAGACGCCGCGACGAATGGCGCGTTCACATTCGGCGTGCTTACCTCGAACGCGACCGTTTTTCTCACCGACCAACTATTTGCTTTGCTCAAAAATTTCGCGTTGACATTTGGCGTTTTGATATTACTCGCGGTGTGGGAATTTTTAACGCGCGTACGCGTGAAAAAATTTGGGGTAGTGGAAGCGTACGCAATCACTTCGTTTCTTGGATTGATTTTAGCAGGACGCGTCGGCGCGTGGGAGAATTATTTTTTCGAGGCGATTGCCATAGTTTGTGTGCTGGCAGGAAGGGCAGTCGTTAGTCTCCAGTCTCTAGTCGCTAGTCAATTGACGAAGGACGATGGACTAGGGACGAAAAAAAACAGGTTGTTTGCAATTCGCAATTCGCAATTCACAATCTCCAACTTCCAACTTCTAACTTCCAACTTCCAAATAATTCTGCCCGTATTACTTTTATTCCAATTGCTCCTCTTCTGGCACGACCCGCGCATTGCCGCGCAACTTGTTGCGGAAGATTTTCCGGCGAATAAACAATTAGACGCGTTGCTCGCGCAGACGCAGAATCCGATCATTTCGGAAGATATGGGCGCGCTCGCGACGAGCGGCAAGCAAGTTGCGTATTATACATTTCAATATAGTTCGCTCGCGCGCGCGGGCGCGTGGGATCAACATTGGGAATTGGATGGATTGCGCAGAAATATTTTTCCGCTTGTAATATTAGAGCGCGGGACGCGCGAAGATGTTGAGCACTATCGCCGTTTCACGCGCGAATTTCTTTCTGCGCTCGACCGCTATTACGCGCAAACGCAAACGATCGGCAAGTTCGAAATTTATTCACCCGCGCCGCCATTGCATCTGCAAGCCGCGAATTTCGGCGATGAGATTGCGATGGTGGGCTGGCGCACCGAACCTGAAACCCTGAACTCTGCAACTTTGCAACTCTCTATCGTCTGGCAAGCGCAACGCGTGATGACGCGCCGCTACACCGCGTTCGTGCATTTAGAAAACGCGCGCGGCGAAAAAATTGCACAAGCTGATCACGAGCCGCGCGGCGGCGTTTATCCGACGACGCGCTGGGGCGCGGGCGAAATGGTGCGGGAGGTGTACACGCTCATCATGCCCAGCGATTTGCCGCGCGGAAAATATGTATTGCGAGCGGGATGGTACGATTCGGAAAGCGGAGAGCGGTTATCAGTTGCGGGGAGTGTGGATGACGCGGTGACAATTAGTGAATTTGAGAGATGAAAGTCAGAGGAAGAATCAAGACCTGTCCCCCTTTTAGATTAAACCCGAGTGACGTCATTACTCATACGTCACGGTGTCCCACGCCACACAGGTATTTCCGCAACACTCACCCTGATACTGTCTGGCCACCTGACATTCGCCGCATTGAGCAATGGCTGGCTTAGGAGAAATAAAAAGGATGCCCCAGAGTGCCAACACCAAAACCGCACAGGAAAGAAAAAAACGAACGAATGGGTGAAGCAGGGTTTTCACGGTTGAATACGCGTGATTGTCTCTATGATGAATTTTCCGTTGGTGGGGAGAATGTTGCCGCGCACTTCGATCGTATCTCCTTTTTGAATATCATTCCGCTGGATTGTCCGAACCACGCGGTCGGTAGATGCTGTTTTTTCAAAATAGAACATCTTTTGGCTGACTGATATTTCCAGGGGAATGGTAAGGGTTTTGTTCTTTGCGGTGTTTGTCAACACGAGCGAGGTCTCCGTGAGCGACTCCAGTGTGCCCTTGAGGTCCACGACAAACATCGTCGACAACACCATTTCGCGATAGTTGTCAGAAAAATCCAAAAGTTTCTGTATCCCCGGGCCATACAAACGATTAATTTGCTCCGTCCGTGGTGTCACAGCACCTGGAGTTGACTGATTACCAGTGGGGGGTGTTGTGCTTTTTGTTTGAAATGTTGATTGGGTCGTTATTGGTAAGGGGCGAAACGAGGTGTTTTTAAACACAATAATAGAAATGGCCCCAACGAGAAGAGCAAAGCCTCCAAGGCCAAGCACCCAATATAAATTCTTCATACGTTTAGTGTATGAAGTTGTTAGAAAAACATCAAGCGGGTGGTTTATTTGGGGGGATACTCAATAATTTTTTGATTGGCATATCTGTTTAGTACATAATTTTCTGGATTAATTGCCGTTTTGCCACCAACTAATTTAGTATACTCTGCTGAGGGTAAACTTATTTGTAAAATAAAGCCCGGAGGCAAAGAGTTAACATTATTAATTGGTTTTCTCCCAGCAACATCAACTATTGTGTTTGCGCTGATGATTACTGGTCGATTAGGATAGTAAGTTCTATTGTTTTGATCAAAATAATTTACAAACATTACTCTTTGGCCATTTGGCAAAAGATAGACTTTTTGAAAAACGGTAAGTATTGAGCGGTCGTCTCCATATGTAAACGTTGGAGCATCAACATATTTGTTTTCCGGTTGAGGGACAATTTGATATGTGCCTCCTTCGGGAAGCGGGTCGCCTGTTTGGGTTATGTCAACCGGTTGTGGCGCCGGAGCCGTCGCGGTTGGCGGGGGGATGGGTTTTTTGGCTGGTGTGGGCGACGGAGTTTCGGTTGAACGCAATGTTGCTATTGGCGTCGGCAGTGAAGTTGGAGTAGCAAGTACAACCGTTGAAGTCGGAGGAACTGCAGGTGGCGTCGGTGCAGGCGCGCAGGAGATAAGGAGAACAAAAAAGATAATAAGAAAATTTCTTTGGATCATTTTGTTTCGAGCCACAGCAAGTTCACTTTGGATTCAAGTGATTTGAATTCTGGATCGCCAGTCACAACGGTGGCTTTCAATTCTCCCGCGAGCGCAACGGCAAAGGCGTCTGCGTACGAAATAGAATGCTCCGCTTTCAAGCGCGCGGCGGCAAAAATCCGCTCTTCGGTCGCCGGCTCAAGCGTAAGCGGAAATTCGCGCGAATCTTTTAGCAACTCTTCCGCGCGCTTGGGTCCTTGCTTGCGACGCATAATATAATACATCTCGCCAGCACTAATTAGGCTTACGTGTTATTCTGCTTTTGAATCGCGGGCTGATTCAAAAAGCGTACGCACGGCCGATGCGCCCGGCTCGGCTTGAAAATATGCCAGCAAGGCGAAACTATCCAAGACGAACGTAGACGCAGTTTCAGCCATTGAATCGGCGTAGTTTGTTGTCTTCGCGCGCGCGTTCAGCCGCGCGTTCTTCCAACAGGGCTTGCGTCAACGATGCGCCGCCCGCGTACTTGCCGTACGTGGACGCAATGACGCGAGTGATTTTTGCGCGAGAAGGATTGCGTGTGCGCGAAGATAGCAAGCGTTTGATCTGACGATACTTTTCTGTCGTCAATTCAATGCGTTTGCCTTGCGGCGTAATCAAGCGAGCGCGTTGAGTCATCGGTTACCTCATACCCAAAATCATATTCGGCGCTAAACAAACGGCGTCGTTTGCGCGGGCGGAGATAACTATCCGCTCGGTGGCGGCGTGGGAGTAGGGAGAGGAATTATCAATTCGTCGCCGATGCGAATGTTATCGTCTTTCAAATTGTTTGCCGCCATAATCGCGCGAATCGAAACGTGATATTTATCCGCGATAAAAGTCAGCGTGTCGCCAACCTTGACTTTGTATTTTATCGTCACAGCCGTCGGTCCCGGTGTGATTGACGCGGGCGGAAGCGTGACCGGAATAATCGTGACGGGTGGACCCGTTGGACGAACCGTGCGCGTCGTTGTCGCGCCGTTGCCAAACGAGAGACCGCCCACGCGTCCGCCGCCGAGCAAAATATAAATCACTCCGCACGCGATCACGATCAAAAGAAAAATGCCGCCGATTAACAGCCACGGCGACACGGCTTCGCGCGGCGATTCACCCAAATGCGCGGGCACGCGTTGAACCATGCGTTGCAATCGCCACGGATCGTTGCGACCCGGACGCGAGGGAGGCGAAGTGTTTTCACTCATCAAGAATTATTTAGTTCGTCGCGGAATTTCATTTTCCGCCGCAAAACGATAGCCCTTGCCGCGCACGGTCAAAATAAATTCGGGCGCGGACGGATCGCGTTCGATTTTTTCGCGCAGACGCCGCACCGCCACGTCCACGAGATTCGTCTTGCCGAAATAATCATAGCCCCACACCGATTGCAACAATCCTTCGCGTTCAAACAATTTGCCGGGATGACTCATCAAGTAATGCAACAATTCTAATTCTAGCGGACTCAGCGTTACGCTGCGATCATTTACGCGCACATTGCCCTTGTCTTGATCCAACGTCAATTCGCCGATTGTGAGCGTCCGCGTGGGCTCGCTCTTTTGCCGATCAATGCGCGATAACACCGCGCCCACACGCGCGATCACTTCGCGCAAATTAAACGGCTTGGTAATGTAATCATCCGCGCCGAGTTCCAAGCCGCGCACCACATCTTCCACTTCTTGCCGCGCCGTCAACAAAATAATCGGCACGGCCGATTGTCCGCGAATAATTTCGCACAACGTGAATCCATCGCGTTGCGGCATCATCACGTCTAGAATCACGAGATCAATTTTGTTTTGGGTGAACGCGTCCTCGCCTTCAATTCCATTCTGCGCGAGCACGGTTAGATACCCGTGGCGTTCCAACGATAGACGCAACAATTCCAAAAGATTGGGATCGTCGTCCACAATCAAAATGCGTTGTTGAGTCGGCATCATTGCGATTATAACAAACCTTTATATGCCTGACAAGTGACGCGGCGTGTGATTGGGCGCAAAAGTTTTCGCGATCAATCCCAGCGCGAGCAAAATGCTCGCGAGCGAAATCAGCGCGCCGAGTTGGCGCGGCGGCGTGTCGCCAAAGCGCAATTGGACGCGATGCGCGCCCGCGCTCACGCGAAAAAAAATCAATCCCTGTTCGCCGTACGGTTCGATCAAAAGTGGCGCGCCGTCCAGCGTCGCCGTCCAGCCGGGAAAATATCGCGTGAGCACCAAGATGCGCGCGGGCTGATTCGCGACGACGCGCAATTCATCCGATTGCCCGGCGTGACGTATAGTCTCGACCATTGCGCCGTCATCGAGCGCGATTGCTTTTTGCAACGGCGCGCCGGCGAGATATTGCGCGACGAGCGGCGAATCTTGCGGACGCGTTTGCGTCCAAATTGTATCGCCCAACAATTCGCGATCCTTCACTTCAAATTCCATTTGCGCGGCATAATTGAAAACCGCTTCGCTATGTTGCGGAAGCGTGTACGTAAAATTTGCGGTCACGATCAACAAACAAACGAGAATCGCCGGCGCAGACCCGCGCGCGAATTCCGCGAACGTTGCTATCGCCGCGCCCGCGAGAAACGCAAGCGCGACCGCCGCGAGGATAAGCACGCGCCACGGAAATTGCGCAAACGCGATCACACTCGCGAACGAATCCCACAGATTCGCCGAGATCGGCAGCATCGCGAAAATCGTGAACGCCAGAATCGCGACGAAGAAAAATATGTGACGCTTGAGTTGAAGCGTCAGCGCGCGCGCGCGCCCAATCGCGATGAGCGCAAAAAAAAGTGGCAGCAGTCCGAGTTGCAACGAGAATTGATCCGCGCCGTTTTCGCCCGCATAGCCATAACCCCAAAACGGCGACACGAGTTGCGACGCGTTCAAGAAATGTTTGCGATAAGAAAAAAATCCGCCGATCAACGGTTCGCTCGTGAGATAACGTTGCTCGGCGAGAACGGGCAGCAAAAATATCGCGGCGATACCAAACGCCAAAGCCAATCCCAAAAAAGTGACAAGCGCAAAGCGCAAAGCAGAAAAATTTTTTGATTCATGATTTTCAATTTTCTGTTGCAAAAACAAAAACAAAATATACATTCCAATCAACGGTGTGAAGAGCATCGCCATCGAAATGTGCGAGAGCAAGAGACCGGCGTACGCAAACCCAACGTACGCGACATGCCGCGCGGATTGTTTTTCCGCGAGTAAATAAAGCGCCCAAAGAATCAGCGGCGGAAAAACAAATGAAAGCAATTCCGCTTGTGCGGCGCGCACATACAGGTCAACCAAATGATATGGGATGTATACATACGCGATTGCCGCGACGAGCGCGGCATTTTTGTTTGGCGTAAAGACGCGCGCGGCAAACCCAAACATCGCGAGCGCGGAAAAAAATATCGCGACGCCGTCCACTAGTTTGACCGCGCTGACAAAATCCAGACCGACGAAATGAAATGCTTCGCCCAGAAAAAAAGGCAACGGCGCGAGGATCAGCCATAACGGATAGCCGTACCCAAAAACCATATCCGCCGCCCATCGCGGAAACCACGCGCCATCGCGCATAGATTGATCGAACATTTGGAGAAAGTAAACAGAATGGCGCGCGTCGTGCGCGCCGGAGAAATAGCCGGGCGCGCTCAACGGCGCGAGCGCAAAGAGGGAGAAAAAAAGAATCAGAATAAAGTAACGATCAACGCGCGGCACGCGCATGTGATTTTCTCTGCACGCGAATTTCCCAAATCAAAATTCCGAGCGCGAGCAAAACACTCGCCGCGGAAATGAGCGCGCCGATCGCGCGCACGGGCGTATCGTCAAAGCGTAACATCAACCAATGCTCGCCGCGCGGAATTTGCACGCGCATTCTGCCGTACTCGCCGACAATTTGAATTGGCAATTCGCCAATAATTTCGGCGCTGAACGGTTTCACAAAATAAACGCGCCAACCCGGATAATAAAATTGATTGAACGTGATCCAATTATTGTCACCGGTCGACGTGAACGCGACGCGTTCGCCGTTGGCGCGCAAGCCGCCGGGAATCACGCCGATCCACACTTCGTCTTGCGAAAATTCAGTGTAATCAATTTTCGATTTCAGTTTTTTATTCGCGACAATTACATCCGCCATTGGCGACCACGACGGTTGTTCTTGCACCCACGCGGTAATGCCGGTCATTTCATTCGCGCTCTGCTCAAATTTTAGCAAACCCAACGCGCCCACTTGCCCTTCTTTCGCTTCGACTTGCGTCGGCACATTCAAGTACGGAAAACTCCCCAACAAAATCAACGCGCCCAACAATAAAGTTGAAAGCGAAACATTGTGCGATTCATTCGCTGCGTCGTCGGTGAGAATGATCGCGCCCGCGAGAATCGAAAGTGAAATCGTCGCGAGCGTGAGCAAGCGCCACGGAAATTGCGCGAACGTGGTGATGCGCAGCGCTTCCCAAATCGGCAATGAAATTGCCAGCATCAAGATCGCGATCACGATGGTCATCACCGCGAAAAAAATCAGAACGCGGCGCATGCCGTTATGATTGCGGACGATCGCGACGGTAGAAAAAATCGCGAGCAAAATTGGCGTGACGCCAAATTGAAATGACATATCGTCCACCGGTCCCGGCTTGCTGATTCCAAAACCCCAAAACGGCGAAAAGAGTTGATAGAGATAAACAAAATGATTGGTGTAATCGTAATAATTTCCCAACCATTGTTGCGTGCTAACCGCTTGAAATTCCAACACCGCGGGAATCGCAAAGATAGATGCGAGACCGATGCCGAGCAACAGCGAAAACATTGGCGCGAGACCGCGGCGTACGAATGCAGAGATCGCGCGCACCGATTGATCGCGCGCGCGCCAAATCATCAACGCAAAAACCCACAGCCCTAACACCGGCGTAATCAACAACGCGATGCCGTTGTGCGTAAATAAAGTCGCGCCGTACGCCAGCGCCGCGACGAGAATGGTCACGCGATTCGGGTTGAGCACCGTTTCGTAAAATCCCCAGAACGCGAGCGGCAGAAAAACTAGCGCGACCGATTCCGCGAGATTCGCGCGCACATAAACATCAACGATATGGTACGGAATGTAAATGTACACGAGTCCCGCGATAAACGCCGCCGCGTCGGATCGCGTCAGCCGTTTCACGAAACCAAACATGGCGAACCCGGAGAAAATAATCGCGAGACCAAAAACAATTTTCACCGCCGTGACGAACTCGAAACCGATCAGGTGCAACGCTTCGCCGATAAAATACGCGCCGGGCGCGTAAATGTTGAAGAAGGGATAACCGTACCCAAACGTAAAATCGGGCGCCCAGCGCGGATAAAATACGCCGTCTTGAATCGCGCGATCAAATTCGTACAGAAAATAAACGGAATGCCTGCCATCGTGTGCGCCCCAAAAATAGCCGGGACCCAAGAGCGGTCCAATCGCGAAAATTGATAACGCGGCAAGGAGCGCGAGATACGGATTGAATCGCGGCAGAGAAATATTTTTTAGATTCGCGACTAACCAGCCGATCACCACACCCCACAATAACAACGCGAGCGATGTGAATAGAATTGGCGCAGAAATAATTCCGAGCGGATTGAAACTAAAATAAAAATTTGCCATCCACAAAAACGCGGGCGCGATAAACACGCGCAAGCCGTTCGTACCGTTCGCCAACAGCGCGAACGGCACGAGCCACATCAAATAATAAATATTCAGCCCGGGCGCGACCGCGAACAACAACAAAACCGCGCTCAACATGCCGCGCATCAAATCTAATTTACGCGCAAAGTACGCGTAATAAATTCCGAGCGCGCCGAGCGCGAGTAATTTGCCGAACACGGTTGCTTCGGTTGGCGCGAGCGACGCCCAATTCAAACCAATCAGTTGCGTCCATCCCCACGTTCCGGCGATGGATTGATAGCTGGCGGCAACACTCAGAATTTGAAAAACATTTCCGTTAACGATCAGCGCATAAATAAATGTTCCAACAAACGGAACGCCGCCGGCAAATAAGGCAATCGCGGTTCGACTGCGCCACGTGGTTGCTTTGATCAAAAAAAGTGGAAGCAAAATCACGGGCCACGTCTTGTCTAAAATTCCAATTCCGAGCAACAGACCGGTGAGCGTAGCATTGAAGCGACGCGGCGCGTTGAATTGAAAAACGAACCACGCCGCAAGCGCGCATAAAAGCGGAATCGAATCGAACTGCCCGTGAATCGAAACATCGAGAATGGAAAGCGGATTGAACGCGTAGAGCAAACCCAAATGCCACGCGCGCGAATTATCGCGCGTGAGCGCGCGCGCGCCGTAAAAAACGAGCGCCGTGATTCCAACATCGGCAAGAATGGGGATGATCTTGACGACGGTAACGAACGGCAAATCAAATGATCGCGCAAAAATTTCTGCAAGCGCGAAAAAATAAATTTGAAATGGCAGCCATGGCAAACGCGGCGGAACGCCGACAAAGATCGGATCCACATACGCATTTTTTTGTTCGATCACCGCGCGCGCGAGCATTCCCCACGACTCGATATCGTACGGATCGCCCTTGCCCCACAACACTGCCGCGAGCAGACGCGCGAAAAACGCGAGCGCGATCAACCATGCGACGCGGCGAAATTCGAGCGCACGTTTTGCGCTGACAAAATCCAAAACGTACCACAAAATTGCAAACGCGCTGAGCAAATAAAACGCGAGCGATTCCATTTTTATCTTGTCGGCACAATTGGCGGCGGATCACGGGGCCGCGGAACGCGCAGCGCGTCCGCGCCGTTCGCCAAAATCGCGCGGCGACCATTTGCCGCTTGATATAAACCAAATTCCAATTGATAACCTTCGCTGGGTCCTTCAACATCAATTTGAATCGCGTGCGTGTCAATTACGATTTCACCCGGCGTCCATTTGATCGTTGGCAATGTTCCGTCCAATGGTTTGCTGTCGTCTTCGCCCCACGTTCCGCCATCGGTGTGAACCGCGTGAACAAAAATAGTATAATCGCGATCGAGCGCGCGCAGGGCTTGCCACGTCAATTGCAAACGCACCGTCGCGCCGTGCCGCAACGGTCCGAGGATTTTGTAATCGAGCAACGCGATTTCATTATCGCCGAAAATCGCGATGTGCGCGCGCGTCGGCTCGACATCCACAAAGCGCGGTTGCAAATAATTGTAACTTGCGATGACGGGAAGTGAAACGAGTACGGCGAGCATGGGAAAGCGCGCGAGTTGCGCGTCGAGTTTTGTTACCGCGCCCGCCGCAAACGCGAGCGCGAAACCGACGAGCGCGAGCAATTGCCACGGCGCGCTGACAAAAAAATTCAGAATGCTCCACAGCGGCGCGGC
>JACQEA010000099.1 GCA_016200825.1 Chloroflexota bacterium
ATCCACCACCAAGACACAAAGACACCAAGAAAAATTTTTCTTTGTGCATCTTTGTGTCTTGGTGACTTGGTAATTTTTTTGTATGACAGCAACGACGCTTTCGAGCGCAAACTTCACCCGCCGCATCCGCGAAATCCGATTGATCGCGCAAGATCAAGTGCTGTTGATTGGCTTGCTCGCGAGCGGCGCGTTTATTCTCGCGTTTATTCTGTGGCCGCTCTTTCGCGTGGGCTATCAAGGATTTTTTACCCTCGACGGAATTTTCAATCTCGATTATTTTCAACGCTACTTCGACGCGCAATTGGGTCCCAGTTTTCGTCGCGTTTTTTCCGACACGATTGTCATGGGTTTGCTCACCGCGACCGGCTCGACCGCGCTCGGTTTTTTGCTCGCGTACACGGTCGTGCGCTGTCAAGTTCCATTCAAGCGCGCGATTCACGCGCTCATTTTGTTGCCGACAATTTCTCCGCCGTTCGCGATTGCCATCGCGACGATTCTCCTGTTTGGGCGCAATGGTTTGGTCACGCGCAAAATTCTCAATATTGATTTCAGTCCGTACGGAATGCACGGATTGGTTTTTGTTCAGATCATTACTTTTTTTTCGATCGCGTACCTGATTATTCGCTCGCTCCTCGAACGCATCGAACCGTCAATGGAAGAAGCCGCGCTGTCGCTCGGCGCGAGCAAATGGCACATTTTTCGCACGATCACGTTGCCATTGCTCACGCCCGGCATCGCCGCATCTTTTTTGTTGATGTTCGTTGAATCGCTTGCCGATCTCGCGAATCCGCTTTTTATCGCGGGCGATACGACGGTGCTCTCCGCGCAAATTTGGATCGCAGTGAACGGCGAATACAATCAACACAAAGGCGCGGCGCTCTCGCTCGTGTTATTAATTCCCACCCTCACCGTTTTTTTGATTCAGTACTATATCGTCGCGCGCCGATCATTTATCGCGGTCACCGGCAAACCCACCGGCGGAAGTTCAGCGACGTTTGTCAAAGAGCCGCGCTTGCGCGCGATTTTTATCGGTTTATCCACTTTCATTTTGCTTTTCATTCTCTCGCTCTATGTCACAATTTTTGCGGGCTCGATCACAAAACTCTGGGGCATCAATTATTCGCTCGACCTCACGCATTACGGGCAAGTGTTCAGTCGCGGGTTCAAAGCGATTATTGATACGACATTTTTGTCTGCGGTCGCCACGCCGATTGCGGGAATTGCCGGTATGGTGATCGCGTTTCTAGTCGTGCGCAAAAAATTTAGCGGCAAAGCTTCGCTCGATTTTTTTTCCACGCTCGGCGGCGCGGTGCCGGGCACGATTCTCGGCATCGGTTATATTATCGCGTTCATTCAAGCGCCGACGGTCATCGTCGCGATTATTTACGCCGCGCTCGCGTATCTCTTGGTGAGCGCGGCGACGCGCGTAACGTGGCAACGATTATTTTTGTTCAGCGGCGGAACATTTGCGAGTCTCGCGCTAGTGTGGTTGACGTGGACGCCTGAAATTCGCGCGGCGTTTCCAATTCAATTCGCGTCGCTCGCGCAAACAATTCCGACGATTAACGCGGACGAATGGCAACGCGATCTCGCGCTCGCGCTCGGCGCGATTGGAATCGCGGCGCTCGCGTTCTTGCCCACCGAAACGCGGTCGCGGCAATTTATGCTATTGTTCGTGATGGGAATTTATTTGGTCGCGCGCCAATTCGTTCCCGATTGGGCGCAAAATATCGTGCTGTGGTCGCGGCAACAAGGCGGCGATATTTTACCGCGCGTGGGCCCGAGTTTGGCGCAATACATCAATTTATTTTTTCAATTGCCGCTCGCGATTTTAGGATTCACGTACACCGCGCTCGCGGGCGCGATCAGCGCGCGCTTTGCCGCGCGCAATCGCGCCATCGGCTTTTTTATCGCGCTGATATTATTATCGGTGGCGGGCGCGTTGACGTTTTACGGAAAAAAAGATATCGGCGAAACGCTCGCGCTCGTTGGCACGCCGTACATCGTGCTCGCGGCGTACGCGGTGCGCTCGTTGCCCGCGTCCGTACGCGCGGGCATCGCGGCATTGCAACAAATTGATCCTTCGATTGAAGAAGCGTCCACCAGTTTGGGCGGCGACGCGCAATACACATTTCGCAAAGTTACGTTGCCGCTGATCGTGCCGGCGTTTGTCGCGGGATTGATTTTCAGTTTCGCGCGGCATATGACGTCGCTCTCCGCGATTATTTTTCTCACGACCGCGAAATGGCCCATCTTGACCGCGTTGATTCTAAGCGAAGTGGAACAAGGCGGCATGTCCATCGCCAGTCGCTAGTCGCTAGTCATTAGTCACTAGTCAATAGTCATTAGTCAATAGTCATTGGTCATTCGTCATTGGTCATTCGTCATTCGTCTCATTTGTCATTTTCCATTTGTCATTTTTGATTCGTCAGTTGTCATTCGGAGTTAATTGATGTTTCTCACTCTCGATCATCTCACTAAACAATTTCCCGCGCGCGATAAAAGCGGCGAGGTCGCCGCAGTCAACGACGTGTCGCTTGAAATTGAAAAGGGCGAATTCGTTACGTTGCTCGGTCCTTCGGGTTGCGGCAAGACGACGACGCTCCGATTGATCGCGGGATTTGAATTTCCGACGAGCGGCAAAATTATTTTGGACGGCAAGCAATTGGAAGATGTGCCGCCGAACAAGCGCGATATGGCGATGGTGTTTCAAAGTTATGCCATCTTTCCCCATCTGACCGTGTTCGAAAACATCGCGTATGGTCTAAACATTCGGCATTTTTCTAAAAACGAAATTCGCGAAAAAATCGTTCACGTCATAGCACTGACGAAATTGACCGGGCTGGAAAATCGCGCGCCCAATCAAATTTCGGGCGGACAACAACAGCGCGTCGCGCTCGCGCGCGCGCTCGTCGTCGAGCCCAAAGTTTTGTTGTTCGACGAGCCGCTCTCGAATCTCGACGCGAAATTGCGCGAAGAAATGCGTTTTGAAATTCGCGATTTGCAGAAACGTTTGGGCATCACCGCGATTTACGTGACGCACGACCAGCAAGAAGCGCTCGTCATGTCGGACAAGATCGCGGTGATGAACAACGGACGCTTGATGCAACTCGGCTCGCCGGAAGATATTTTCGAGCGCCCGCGCAATCGGTTTGTCGCGGAATTTATCGGCTTGAGCGATTTTATTCCCGCGCGCATCGAAACGCTGGATGGAAAATTCGCGCAGGTCAATGTCGGCGCCGCGCGCTTGACTGCAACCGCCGCGCCCGGCTTTGCCGCGCAACAAAACGCGTTGCTCTTC
>JACQEA010000173.1 GCA_016200825.1 Chloroflexota bacterium
CAGTTCCGCGACGACGGTGAGAAAATCAATCGGTTCGCGGTGTTCGTGCAACGCAAAAATCGCGTCGAAGATCCACGCGTGTTTTTCGTGATAAAAATCTTCGGCGTGAACCAGCGGCGCGATTTTGATGATCGCGTCCGGGTCAATGAGCAGCGCGCCGAGCACCGCTTGTTCGGCTTCTTGACTGCTCGGCATGACGCGATCGAGTGTGTTGGTGACGCGCAATTCCATTTTTAATTCTCAATTATAACGACACGAAAACCCTCCCGTCGCAAAATAGAGGGAGGGTTGATTTGGAATTTCATTTGTTCATCACGGCTACGCGTTCAAATTTATTCTTTCTTCTTGCTTTCGCCTGCGCCTAAATCGTCGAGGTCTAAATCTTCCAACAAATCGCGAAACGGTTCCAGTTTTTCTTGTTCCTCTTCGCTGACTTTTTCGGTTAGGGATTGGCTGGGACGAATGGACGCGCGATCCATCACAGTGGCTTTGACATACACCGGCACTTGCACGCGCACCGCCAGCGCAATCGCGTCGCTCGTGCGCGAATCCAGCTCGATCGTTTTGCCGTCGAGCTCGATAAAGATGGATGCGAAAAATGTTTCGTCGCGCAAATCTTTGCGCGATGCGAATCGCTTCTTCTTCAAAGGTGCCGATCCAAATCGGCAAGAAACGATTTTGATCGTCCTTGAGAACGATGATGCGATGAGGCGAGACCAAACTGACGCGCACGCTGTCAATTGAAACTTGGAGCAAATCCGAATCCATAGCCGACTCCCTTGAGACGCCGCGGTCTCTTGCCCGCGCATTATACCACAAGGCGAGAACACGCGGCAACCCTTGACTTTTCGATACAAGTACATTTATCCACGAAGGACTCGAAGAAGCACGAAAATAATATTAATTTTTTGTGTCGCTTGTGTTCCTTCGAGGAAAAAATTATTCCAAATAATATCTGAGCAAAGTTGCGACATAGAACAGAAAGGGAATACGTCGTTGCGAGGAGCGAATTTGGCGACGAAGCAATCTCCAAATTTCAATTAGGGGATTGCTTCGCTTTGCTCGCAATGACGTGGTGGCACTTGAATTAATATCTATTTACTCTGTTTGGCTTTTTCCACCAATTCAAATAATTTGTTCAAGGCTTCCAACGGCGAAAGCGAGAGTACGTCCAATTGCTCTAATTCTTTTATCAACGGATTTTCTTCCGGCAACAAACTCAATTGTGGATTCGCGGGATTGGTTTGTCCATTTATCCCGCGCCCGCTTTCCAATTCCGTCAACACCTCCGCCGCGCGTTGCACCACCGTTTTTGGAATCCCCGCGAGTTGCGCGACATGAATGCCGTACGATTTATCCGCGCCGCCGGGCACAATCTGATGCAGAAACACCACGCGCCCGGCGCGTTCCAACACCGCGACGTTATAATTGCGGACGCGCGGCAAATATTTTTCCAATTCGATCAACTCGTGATAATGCGTCGCAAATAAAGTTTTCGCGCCCAACTGCGGATGATTGTGGATATGCTCCACAATCGCGCGCGCGATCGCGATGCCGTCGTACGTGGACGTGCCGCGCCCGATCTCATCCAAGATGACCAAACTCGTGCGCGTGGAATGCGCGAGAATGTTCGCGGTCTCGACCATCTCGACCATAAACGTAGATTGCCCCGCGACGATTTCATCTTGCGCGCCGATGCGCGTGAAAATGCGATCCACAATTCCAATCGTTGCCGCTTCCGCCGGAACGAACGATCCGATCTGCGCGAGCAGTACGATCAGCGCAGTCATGCGTAAAAAAGTTGACTTGCCGGACATGTTAGGTCCCGTGAGAATATGAATGCACGCATCGTGCGTCAGCGTCACGTCGTTCGGCACGAACGGAATATCTTTTAACGCGAGTTCGACCACGGGATGCCGCCCCGCGACAATTTTAATTTCATCGCCGTCGCGCAATTGCGGACGCGCGTACCGATAACGCACCGCGATTTCGGCGAGCGTTGCGTACACGTCCAATTCCGCGATGGCGCGCGCGGTCGCAAGCAAACGTCGCGCGGCGCTCGCGATTTGCGCGCAGACTTCTTTGAATAGCGTCGTCTCTAATTCCACCAAACGTTCTTCCGCGTTCAAAATCAAACTCTCGTACTCTTTCAATTCGGGAGTGATATAGCGTTCGGCATTTGTGAGAGTTTGTTTGCGAATGTACTCGCTCGGAGCTTGCGGCAAATTGGGTGTGGTGATTTCAATGTAATAACCAAAAACTTTATTGTAGCCAACTTTCAAAGATTTTATTCCGGTGCGCTCGCGTTCTTGGCGTTCCAAATTCGCGACCCAATCTTTGGCGTTCTTCGCCGCGTGCGTAATGCTATCGAGTTCGTCTGAAAATCCCGGCGCGATCACGCCGCCGTTCGCGAGCGTGGCGGGTGGTTCGGGTACAATCGCGCGCGCGATCAGATTGACAAGATCGGGACAAGGATCGAGTGGCTGTGTCATTGCGAGGAGCGTAGTTTGCGACGAAGCAATCTCCGAATTACTTGGGGATTGCTTCGCTTCGCTCGCAATGACGGCAGTCAATTTCAGTACCACTTCCAAACTCGCGCGAATCGCCGACACATCGCGCGGATTCGCGATGCCCTGCGCGACGCGATTCGTCAGTCGTTCCAGATCGGAAATATTTTTCAAAAGATCGCGCAACGATTCGCGCCGCGCGGTATCGCGATAAAACGCGTCGACGCGATCCAAGCGCGCGGTGAGCGCGGCGAGATCGAGCAGCGGTTGCGTGAGCCATTCGCGCAAAAGCCGCGCGCCCATCGGCGTGCGCGTTTCATCCAACACGCCGAGCAACGAGCCTTTGACGTTGCCGCCGCGAATAGACGCGACCAATTCCAAATTGCGCCGCGTCGCGGGATCGAGCGTCATGAAATTTTGTGTCGAGTACGTTTTGAGCGCGTTCAGTTGCGCGAGCGCGGCTTTTTGATTGTCTTGCAAATATTGGACGAGCGCGCCCGCCGCGCGCGCCGCCAGCGGCATTCCGTTCAACCCAAAACCATCGAGCGAGGAAATTTGAAAATGATCGAGGAGTGTTCGCCGCGCGGAATCGAAATCGGGAATAGGAAATTGTGTGATAGTAGGTGGAGCGGCGCTTCCAACATCTAACTTCCAATTTCTACCATCCATCAATAATTCGGCCGGACTCAGCCGATCAATTTCAACTCGCGCATCGTTTGCGTTCACTTCCGTCGCCGCGAAAATTCCCGTGGTGATGTCCGCGTACGCAATCCCCGCGCGATCTTTTTCGACGACGAGCGCGGCGAGATAATTGTTGCGTTTCTCTTCGAGCAAGTTGGGTTCGACAACGGTGCCCGGTGTTACCACGCGAACAACTTCGCGCGTAAATAATCCGTTGATGGCTTCATCGCTCGTCTGCTCGACAATCGCAACCTTGTGACCCGCGTTGATCAATCGCGCGAGATAGGTATCCAGCGCGTGATACGGCACACCCGCGAGCGGCACGCGTTGATCGGTGCCCATTTCGCGCGCGGTCAGCACGATATTGCACGCGGCGGCAACTTTTTTCGCGTCGTCGTCGAACGATTCGTAAAAATCGCCGAGACGAAAAAAAACAATCGTGTCGGGAAATTGTTTTTTGATTTGGAGATATTGCTGACGGAGTGGGGTCGGCATCGCGGGGAATAATAGCGCGTTTTGTTGCGCGGGGCAAATGTAAAGAAATATTCGTGAGTCATTCGATCACGCATCCCGATGACCTGTTTCCACGGAATCTTTTCATATTTGTCGCGCATGGATTTAGGTATATGACGCGCTGCTTCACCGATGATCTCGAGCGTTTTGACGACTGCGAATATTTTTTCTTCGTTATCGCCAAAATCTTCGTAACTGATGCCGCGCACAAATTGCATGGCTTTGTTGGCGTGGTCCACGATGTCTTGCAAGTAATCGGCATAGGCGCGCTTGCTCATAGTGACACGACTTCCGCGAGAATGTTGCGCCCGATGTACGGCTTGAGTGTCTTTTTCATCACCAAGTCCACTTTGATCCCGACCAAATCACTCAAGTGATCTTCGAGTTCGCCATATTTGAAAAGCGAGGGCGCGCGTTCAAACTCCACGAGAACATCCAAGTCACTGCGCTTTTTTTGTTCGCCGCGCACGTACGAGCCGAAGACACCGAGCGATGTGACCGCGTAGCGTTCACGCAAAGCAGGCAGCTGCGCGTGCAAAATGCGCTTGGCGCGCGTTAGCTCATTGTTCCGACGCGCGGGTTTGGAATTATTGCGACCATTCTTTTTTGGCGTGGGCATGTGATTCTCTCTCGCCTAAAAGTATATCATAATCAAATTAAACAAACAATTCGATACTTACAATTTCATTAACTATCATGCAGCTATCGGTTGAGCGTACAAGAATTTCTGAAAACCAATAAACATATTTCGAATCGTTTCAATGGTTCCCAACATTTCTTTCGCATCATCAAGCGCTTGATATTTAAGCGTGAGCAGATGCGGCAGCTTTTCTTGATCGAGTTCTTCAACGCCTGATTCAATGTACTTGGATAATACAAATTCCACATAATCCAACTCACTGGAACAGCCCGCATCTTTCCACAATTTGTCGTCAATGTTTTTGAAAGTTTGCTCGAACAATGAATTATCTCCTCGAATGTCGCGATTATACTCTAGGCATTTGGCATTGA
>JACQEA010000220.1 GCA_016200825.1 Chloroflexota bacterium
AATTTTCGCAACGAAGGAATTGACGCGACCCACAATCCTGAATTCACAATGCTGGAATGTTATCAAGCGTACGCGGATTACACCGCGATGATGACGCTGGTGGAAGAAATGTTTGGCGCGTGCGCGCACGCCGCGCGCGGCGCGTTGCAACTTTCGTATCAAGGCAACGCGATCGATCTCACACCGCCGTGGCGACGCGTCACCATGCGCGACGCGATTCTCGACGCGACGAAAATAGATATTTACGATTCGACCGATCTAAAATCTCTGCGCGCGCGCATCGAGCAATTAGGATTAAAGGTCGAGCATCAGCCGACGTGGGGCAAGACGGTGGACGAAATCGTAAAAAATTTTGTCGAGCCAAAATTGATTCAGCCGACTTTTCTGATTGATTATCCCGAAGAACTGTCGCCGTTCGCAAAAAAGAAACCGGAGCAAGAAGGCATGGTCGAACGCTTCGAAGCGTTCATCGGCGGATTTGAATGCGGCAACGCGTTCACAGAACTCAACGATCCGATTGATCAATACCAACGCTTTGTGGATCAAGCGCGTCAACGCGCCGCGGGCGATAAAGAAGCGCATCAAGTTGATTTGGATTTTATCGAAGCGCTGATGCACGGTATGCCGCCGACCGGCGGGTTAGGTGTCGGCGTGGATCGCCTCGTGATGATTTTGACGGATCAAGCCAGTATTCGCGAAGTGATGTTGTTTCCGCAGTTACGTACATGACGAACGACGATGGACGGTAGACCAAATTTTTTTGTCGTCGTGCATCAACCGCGAGGTCAACATGCGAATAATTTTTCTGGGCGCGATTGCACTATCAATTTTTTCCGCGTGCGCGTCTCCCTCTTCAACTCCCGCGTCGCTCCCAAACTCAACCGCCATTTCCGCTCCAACATTGATCGCGACTCTCGCCGCGCCCGCGCCCACCGTGACCTCTGCGCGCGCGAATATTTTTCCAGGATTATTTTCTTCACCCTGCGCGACATCAACTCCGTTGAGCGTTAGTCCAATCGCGCTCGAAAATATTACGAACATTACTCCGCTCGGTAATTTGAATCCACCCGCGCACACATTTCCAACGAGCCATATGTATTTCAATCTGCCGACGAGACAAGGCGCGCCGGGCGAAGGTCCAATGGGCGATGGACGCGTCGTGCCGCAATTTCCAATTGTTTCGCCGGGAAAAATTATTTTGAAAAGTGTTTTCGTTTCCGATTTAACCAGCACGCGTTCCGGCAAGCCGGTTTCCTACACGGAATACAAACCGACCTTTGCGGTCTGCGGCGGAATTCAAATTGAATTTGGACACACGGGGCCGTTATCGGATCGCATTAACGCCGCGATCAAAACCGCGCCGCCGCGCAATTGTCAAGAATATTCCACCGGTCCTGATACGGTGCGCGGGTGCAATTACGAATTGAATTTGCAACTCGATGCGGGCGAGCCGATCGGTTTCAACAGCGGGCGCGCGTTCGGTTTTGATTTTGGCGCGTACGATTCGAGCGCGCCGCAACAAAAATTTGCGCAACCCGAACGGTACGGCTTTGAAGGACGCTACAATGTCTGCCCGCTCGATTTGTTCGAGCCGAACGCGCGCGCAAAATTTTATTCGTATCTTGGGCAATTGGTGAGTCAAACGAAAATTCAATTGCGCACGAGCGAGCCGTTATGCGGCACGCCGATGCAAGATGTTGCCGGCACCGCGCAAGGCAATTGGTTTGTAAATCCAAAAGAACCGAACCCCGAAGATAATAATCTCGCGCTCGTGTACGATAATATTGATCCGACCAAGCCGGTGCTTTCGGTTGGCGTCAGCGTGAAAGGACTTGCCAGCAACACGTACTCTTTCGCGCGCAAATCGTCCGGCGCGATCAATCGCGAATTTTCCGCGATCAAACCGGATGGGCAAGTATATTGTTTCGAGCAACTCGTCAAAGGACAATTCGCCAGTCAGCCCGTTGACGCGATCACGATTCTCGTTGCGCTCACGAACGCGGAAACATTGCGCCTTGAAGCGCGGCAAGCATCGCCGTGTAACGCGAGCGCGTTGACCTTCAGCGCGAACGCGGCGACGTTTTATAGATGAGATACCACGTCATTGCGAGCGAAGCGAAGCAATCTCCATGAAACTTGGGAATTGCTTCGTCGCGGAGTTTACAGTGAGCGAAGCGAATCTGCTCCTCGCAATGACGGATGCCTTATGAAAGCAATTATTTTTCACCAACGCGGCGGACTCGAAAATCTAAAATACGAAGACGTCACTACGCCGGAGATCGGATCAAACGACGCTTTGATCAAAATGCGCGCGTGCGGACTCAACCATCTCGATATTTTTACGCGCGAAGGCTCGCACGGCGTTCACGCGCCGCTGCCGCACATCGGCGGATTAGAAGTCGCGGGCGAGATCGCGCAAGTTGGAAACGCGGTGCAAGAGTGGCGCGTCGGGGAGCGCGTGTTGATCGGTCCCGCGATTGTGTGCGGCGAGTGTGAATATTGTTTGAGCGGCTACGATAACATTTGCCCGCGGCGTAAAGTGATCGGCGTGCATGTGGACGGCGGCTTCGCGGAATATATTCGCGCGCCCGCGAAAATTTTATTACGAATTCCCAATTCACTTTCGTTTGTAGATGCCGCCGCGTCGCTCACATCTTTTGGAACGGCGTGGCATATGCTCGTGACGCGCGCGCAATTGAAAAAAGACGAATGGGTTTTGATTCTCGCGGCGGGGTCGAGCATTGGCGTCGCCGCAATTCAGATCGCGAAAGAATTGGGCGCGCGCGTGATCGCGACGGCCAGCACGGAAGAAAAATTAGCGAAAGCGAAAGAGTTGGGCGCGGATTTTGGCGTGAATTATGCGCGCGAAAATTTTCAGCACGCGGTCATGCGGATCACAAAAAATCGCGGCGTGGATGTGGTGTTCGAACATGTCGGCACGACGACGTGGGAGAAAAGCATCGCGTCGCTGCGACCGACGGGAAGATTAGTCACGTGCGGAAGCACAACCGGGCGTTGGGGCAAGACCGATATCTGGAGCATTTTTTTCAAACACATTTCCATTCTCGGCTCGTACGCGGCGAACAGCGCGGAGTTGCGCGCGGTATTGGAATTTGTCGCGCAAAAAAAATTTCGTCCGATCATTGACCGGACGTTTCCGCTCGCGCAAACGGCCGACGCGCAAAAATATTTGATGGAACGAAAACAGTTTGGAAAAGTGTTGGTGGTGGATTAGAAACAGGAAACACTGAGAACAACAAAACATGCCGCGCATTTGTGCGTAGCGTCTTTTGTTTTACGCAGTCTGCACTTGCTCGTACTTCACCGGCATCAGCCCTTGCACATCCAGATGTTTGGAAGCATCAAGAATCTCGATGCCGATAATGCGATCTCCTTCGCCAATGTCCAGCACGACGTCATCGGAAAGGCGTTTGTTGAGAACCTCCTGCTTGCGTTCATCCAAGCGCAGATAAAGCAAATCTGTTTTGACGTTGTAGGTTATTTGCATTTCATTCCTCCCATTTTCCATAGAACACATACGCAGTCACCGTGATTATAACATCATTATCGTGTAAATCACTTTAACTCTTATTTCCCGAACGCCTTCATCGCCGCGGGCAACGCGAGCCGCGCCCACTCGCCGTACATTTTTCCCGATGGATGCAAACCATCCAACGCGATTAACGCCGCGTC
>JACQEA010000100.1 GCA_016200825.1 Chloroflexota bacterium
CAAAAGCACATCCCAATCATTATTCAATCCGCCGCGACAATTACAACTCCAATTCCAATCATAAATCAGATACGCGCTGGTAAACGCGGGCGTGCGATTATCCGCGAACAATCCGAACAATTGCGGCGCGCCCGATCCCCCGCGCCGGAATAATCTACGAGCGATAACGTCGCGTTCGTCGGCGTGTAGCCGCGCAGAGATAAATTAAGATCGGGATGATTCACCGCGGGTGGATTTGTCGGCGCGGAAAAAACTTGGAGCGTACTATATGATTCGTTCGATGCGGAAATAGTTGGCGCGAGCGCAGTGGGAACGATCGCCAGATTCGGGCGCGTTGGGGATGGCGCGATCAAAGTGGCAGTTCGCGTGGCGGTGGCTTGAATTGCAATCGGAGTGAAAGTTTTGGTGCGCGGACTAGTTGGATTTACAGGAACGTTAGAGTTCGATGGCGCGGTTATCGTCGCGACGGAATTATTCGCGAGAGTTTGCGCGCGCGTGTTTGAATCGCGCGTGCGTGTGAAGGTTGGTAATGTTTGGCGCGGAGAATTTGGACGCGCGCGTTCGGTTGTCGGAGTTAGAGTTGGATTTAAATTCGCAGGCAGGGGAAGGCGCGTGTCAGTCGGAACAGCGTACGCGATTTTTTCGAGCGATGGAGTCGGCGTTTGAATTGTGAAGGGAAAAGGAACGCAAGCCGCGAGCGCGCCCATCGCGAAAATAAAAAATGTTTTTGCGCTTCGATGGCGGCGCGCTATTTCCCCCACAACGCATCCACCGCGTCGCGAATTTTGTTCGCATCCATCGTCGCGATTTGTTTCATCGTCGTCGTCGGCGTGTGTCCTTCAAAATCGTACGGCGTCCACGCTTCTTTTTGCACCAACACTTGATCGACGCGCGCGGCGACGCCATCGTCCACCAGACGCACGGCGACGCGAATTTTGAACGTGATCGCGTTCTCTTTCCATTCCAAGCCCCAGCGGACGTGATGCATTTGAATTTCTGCGTCGGTGATTTTTCCTTTGCCGTCCAAGCGCGTGGCGTTTAATTCGGCGAATAATTTTTGGACATCGTCACCGATTTGCTGGATCGCTTGCTCGGCAATTTGTTTTAGGCGCGCCTCGACTGCATCTGGCACAATCATCCTCCTGCGGCAATTAAATTTTTATTTTAAAATCGCCGATAATAATCTTCGTACGCATCGTGGGGCGCGAGCGTGGGTCTGCGCCGGCGCGCGCGCCCAATAAACGGTACGATCAAGATCAGTCCCGCGATAAATCCGCCGATGTGCGCCCAAAACGCGACGCCGCTTTGCGCGGAACTGGACAACGATCCAATCCCATAAAAAAATTGCTGTATGAACCACCAACCGATGACAACCAACGCGGGCAATTGAATCGTCGTAAAAAGAATGAACAAGGGAAAGAGAATGCGGACACGCGCGAGCGGATACAGTAAAATATATCCGCCGAGTACGCCCGCAATCGCGCCGCTCGCGCCGATCGAAGGAAGATTGCTCGCGCCCGCGATATACACTTGCGCGAGCCCAGCCAATAAACCGCTCGCGAAATAAAAAATCAGATAAACGAAATGTCCGAGCGTGTCCTCGATGTTGTCGCCAAAGACCCACAGAAAAAGCATATTGCCGATAATATGCGCCCAACCCGAATGCAAAAACATCGAGGTGAAAAGCGTTGCCCAAATAGTGAGCGGCGTTTGAGTTGGATGCGCAATCGCCAAGAGAATTTGATTTGGAATCGCGCCGAAATTTAAAAACAAACGATCCAATTGACGCGACGGCAAAGTCAGCTCAAACAAAAAAACCAGAACATTCGCCGCGATCAAAAGCCAATTGACAATCGGAACGCGCTGAGTTGGATTCGAATCGCCAAGCGGAATCATCGCGCTATGCCTTTGCCGCGCAACCAACAAACCCGGATCACTCGAATAAAAATCATGTCCTGCCTCAACTGGAAAAAAATTTCAAGAGTTTCGCGCGACCACGCTGATGATGTAAATCGGTTCATCGTCGGGATGATAGTCCATCGAACGCTCCATCATTTCTTCGCCTGCCGCAATTTTGCCAATTTCTCAAACAAATCTTTTTCGGCTGAGGTTAGATTCTCCGGGATGATGACGCGCGCGTGAACATACATATCGCCGAATTTATTTGGTTCGTTCAATTTTGGCATGCCTTGTCGGCTCAAGCGAAAAGTTTTCCCCGATTGAGTGCCCGCCGGAATTTTCAATACGCCTTGTCCGCGCAACGTGTTAATTGAAACTTCGCCTCCGAGAATCGCGGTAAACAAATCCACCGGCGCTTCGCAGTACAAATCGTCCTCGCGTCGTTCATAAATCGGATGCGGCGTAATTTTGATTTGAAGATACAGATCGCCCGCGACTCCGCCGCTGACGCTGGGCATGCCTTCACCTGCATAACGAATGCGCGCGCCGAATTTAACTCCCGCCGGAATCTTGATCTCTAATCGCCGTCCATCCTTTTGCAAAATCCGACTCGTTCCTTGATACGCTTCTTCTAAAGAAATTTCTAATTCCTGTTCAACAGCTTGCCCGCGCCGTGTGCGCGTTTCAGGCCGCGCGCCTGCATTCGCAAATCCACTCCCGAAAAAAGTGCGAAAGAAATCAGAAAAACCAAATTCGCTCTCACCAAAAACGGATTCGAATTCCTCCGGTCGCACAGTTCGATAGGAGCCATATTGAAACGGTCCGCCGCCGCCCGCGCGCTGGAATTTTTCGTACTGTTGCCAATTGGCGCCGAGCGTATTGTACTTGTTGCGCTTTTCAGAATCCGAGAGAACCTCGTACGCCTCGTTGATCTCTTTGAATGTTTCCTGCGCGGCTTTGTTGTTCGGGTTCACATCGGGATGATACTTGCGCGCCAATCGTCGGTATGCCTGTTTGATTTCTTTCTCGCTCGCGTTTTTCGCAACACCGAGGATTTTGTAATAGTCTTTGTATTCCATTCTATTCGATTGCCTTTTCCGCCTAGATTATATCAGACGGAAAAAAGCCCGTCAATTTAATTTGTTAGAATGCTATTTGAAATTTGATAATATAATTATTCAGGACTTTCGCTCAAATCGGCACAATGATTCTTTGAGTGTCACCCTGAGCGAAGCGAAGGGTCTCGCGAGTTTCAATTAGCGAGATTCTTCGCTACGCTCAGAATGACAAGCGAAAGTCCTGTTATTAATGCTGATGAAAAAGCCGGAACGAAATGTTCCGGCTTTTTAATATTTTGTTGATTAATCTCAACGCGTCGGGCTTGTTAAAGGAACAATTGGCGTGACTGTGCTTGTCGGCGCCGGAGTCGCGACCAACGCCGGAACAATCGCGGCAGTCGGAGCGAGCGTTGGAATTTCAACGGTCGTTGCCGGAGCGAGAGTTTGCGGGGAAGGTGCGCCGGTGAATAAGAACAACGTGCCCAAGACCATACTCAACGCGACAACTCCGTTCAAGGCAGTTTGCGCGTACCAGCGCCAATCTCTTTTTTGTTGCTTTGGTTTCAAACGTCGGGGCATTCGCGTCCTCCAAATTTCAACGCGCGAAATTATACCATAACAACGCGCGATGACCAAGCGCGCCAGCGCTTGACGAATTATTCCGGCTTTTTTATAATCGTACGCAATGCCCACAACCGCACGCGAGAAAAAACTACGCGCCCAACTCGCGGTCTTGCGCGAAATCACGCGCGCGATTAGCGCCGCGGGCTCGCTCGATCAAATTCTCGCGCTGATCACGCGGCGAACCGCGCGCGTGATGGAGATGGACTCGTGCTCGATCTATTTACTCGACGATCAATATTTAATTCTCAAAGCCACGACCGGACTCGCGAATGAAGCCGTCGGGCGCGCGCGCTTGAAAATCGGTGAAGGACTTACGGGCAACGCCGCGAAAGATGGCAAACCTATCGCGGCAAGTCATGCCGCGCGCGATCCGCGTTTCAAGTATCTGCCGGAAACCAAAGAGTCCATGTTTCAATCTTTGCTCGCCGTTCCGCTCATTTCGCGCGGCAAAATTATCGGCGCGATCAACGTGCAAACGCGCGCAGGACGCGAGTACACCGATGATGAGATCGAATTGCTTTCGATTATTGCCGATGTCGCGGCAGGCGAATTGGAAAAAGCAGTGCTGTATGAAGAAATCGGCGGTTTAAAAGAAGCGCTCGAGACGCGCAAATTGGTCGAGCGCGCCAAAGGCATCTTGATGCATCGGCATGGTATTTCAGAGCAGGATTCCTTCGCGCGGATTCAGCATCAAGCGCGTTCGACGCGCAAATCTATGCGCGAAATCGCGGAGGCGATTATTTTAGCCGAAGAGGTATGAAAAAAATAAAGGGCGCAGAGTGTGGGCGCCCTTTGCAAATTGTTGCGAGACAGATTAAGCCCGGGCTGCACGAGAAACAACGCGTTGTGTCCACCACCGAATCGTTTCAATGATAATCACCCAATACGCGAGGTAGCTGACCACTTCAAGTAAAGATGGTTGCGCGTTATAACCGATCAATGACCGCAACAACGAACCGATAACCGAATCATTCGTCAGCAACCAATTTGTATCCCACGCGATTTTTGTGAGCATCGGCAAGCCGCCGATCTCTTGAAATTCATGCACGGCGTGGGCAAGTAAACCGGCGGCGAATAACAAAATGAAAATGCTGGTCGCATCGAAAAATAGTTTGAGGTTGATTCGTCGCGCCGAAGTATAGATCACTGCGCCAACGGCAATCGCGATCGCTAAACCGATCAACGCACCGATTAACGTTTGACCCGCGTCAGCGGCAAACGCGTTCGCCGCAAGAAAGAGCGCGGTCTCTACTCCTTCGCGGAATACCGCGATAAACGTCAACGATGCAATGCCCCAACTGTGGCCACCTGAAACAACGCCTTGAATTTTTTCTTCCAATTCGGATTTGATATAACGCGCCTGCGAGCGCATCCAAAACACCATCCACGTCAGAACGATGACGGCAAGTATCATCGTGGTCCCTTCAAAGATTTGCTCTAACGGTTCATGCAATTCTGCGCCGAAGGCGCGCATTCCAACTGCCAAACCCGCGCTGAGAATACTCGCGGTGATCACGCCAGCCCATGCATAACGCAATTGTGGCCGCATTCCAATTTTCGCAAGATACCCCAACACAATCCCTACTACCAGCGCGATCTCTAATCCCTCGCGCAGTGTAATCAACAACGCAGCAAACATTTCACTCCTTTGTGCCTGGCGTTTCTGGAACGACAAACTCGCGTTTGATCTTTACACGCTTCCGCATTCGTGTATAATCACCTTTGCACAGCGTTCAACTGTAAGGTAACTCATACTTGCCGTGTTAGGCTACTATAATATTTTCGGCTTGTCAATATACAAATTTTTTATTTTTCGCGGCGATTCAAAGCGGAGAAGATGATGAAAAATTCAGCGACAACGCCAGCGGTGGAAGCCTATTTAGAAATTATTTATTTAATGGAAGTTGAAGAGCAACCCGTGATTGGCGCGCGCCTGGCGGAATCGCAACATGTTTCGCGGCCCACCGTTACAGCCGCACTAAAGCGGATGATCAACGAGGGGTTGGTGAGAATCAATGATCGGAAAGAAATTTTTCTAACTGCCAAAGGACAGTCGCTTGCGGAATATTTGCAACGGCGGCATTGTATTATCGAACGGTGGCTCGTTGACGAATTAGGTTTGGATTGGGCGGCTTCGGATGCGGAGGCGCATCGGTTGGAGCACGCGATGTCCGATGCTGTGGCGGAGATGTTGAACAAAAATCTTGGTTATCCAACGACCTGCCCGCATGGCAATCCGGTGCCGGGCAATGGACGGAAAACAACGAGTACCGAAAAAAATTTTCGCCTGAACGCGGCCGTGCGCGATGACCAAGTGATTGTCTCGCGCGTTTCTGAATACGATCAGGACGTTGCCGAGTTATTGAATTATTTGGGAGAACGCGGCATTCGCCCGGGGGCGGAGATTAAAGTTACTGAGGTAGCGCCGATGAAAGGACCGTTGACAATTAAAGTAGGGTCGCGGCTCGTTTCATTAAGCCGCGAGACCGCGAAATATGTTTGGGTGAAAAAGGCAGTTTGATTATTATGCGCCGCACGCGAATCGTTTGCACATTGGGTCCGGCTTCAGACGCAGAAAATATTTTGCGCGACATGCTGCGCGCGGGCATGGATGTGGCACGCTTGAATTTTTCGCACGGAGATCACGCGACGCACGCCGCGCGCATCGAGCAAGTGCGCCGAATCGCGCGCACGGAGAAAGTGAATGTCGCGATTCTCGCGGATTTGCAGGGACCCAAGATTCGCGTGGGAGAAATCGCGGGCGGTGCGATAGAGTTGCGCACCGGCGCGCGCATGGTGTTGACGACACGCGCAGCAAACGGCGCGGAAAATATTTTTTCGGTTGACCTGCCTACCTTTCCGTTGCTCGTTGAGATTGGTCAACAGATTTTGCTCGACGATGGATTAATTGAAATTAAAGTCGAAGAAAAAAATTCGACAGATGTAATCGCGCAAGTGATTAGCGGCGGAGAGTTGCGGTCGCACAAAGGCGTAAACGTGCCGGGGCGAATGAGCAATCTGCCCGCGCTGACCCAAAAAGATCGCGCGGATCTTGCGTTTGCGTTGGAATTAAAAGTAGATTACATCGCGCAATCGTTTGTGCGGCGCGCGGAAGATGTGAGCGAATTGAAACGCGCAATGAAACAATTTGGCGCGGAGACTCCGGTGATTGCGAAAATCGAACGCGTCGAGGCGGTGGAAAATATCGCGTCGATTTTGGAAGTGAGCGATGGGGTGATGGTTGCGCGCGGAGATTTGGGAGTGGAAGCGCCACCGGAACAAGTCCCCTATTTTCAAAAGACAATTATTCAGCAAGCGAATCGCGTGGGGAAACCGGTGATAACGGCGACGCAAATGTTGGAATCCATGATCGAACATTTGCGTCCAACGCGCGCGGAGGCGAGTGATGTCGCGAACGCGATTCTCGACGGATCGGATGCGGTGATGTTATCCGCCGAGACGGCCGTGGGAAAATATCCGGTCGAAACCGTGCAGATGATGGCGCGCATCGCGGAATC
>JACQEA010000192.1 GCA_016200825.1 Chloroflexota bacterium
ACGGAACGCAAACGCGGCGATAATAAAACGCCGCTGCTCGATCAACTCGCGACGGATCTCACGACGCTCGCGGAAGAAGGCAAACTGGATCCGGTGATCGGACGACAGAAAGAAATCGAACGCGTGATTCAGATTTTATCGCGGCGGACGAAAAATAATCCGGCGCTGGTGGGCGAACCGGGCGTGGGCAAGACCGCGATCATCGAAGGACTCGCGCAAAAAATAATCGCGGGCGATGTGCCGGGTCCGCTGTTGAACAAACGCGTGGTGCAATTAGATGTTGGCTCGTTGGTCGCGGGGACGATTTATCGCGGCCAATTTGAAGAGCGCATGAAACGCGTGTTGGAAGAATTGAGAGGCAGTAAAGCAATTTTGTTTATTGACGAATTGCATATGGTCGTCGGCGCGGGCGCGGCGGGAAGCGCGGTCGACGCGGCAAATATTTTGAAACCCGCGCTCTCGCGCGGCGAAATCCAAATTGTGGGCGCGACCACCGCGGAAGAATATCGCAAGTACATCGAAAGCGACGCGGCGCTCGAACGCAGATTTCAGCCGGTGCGCGTAGAAGAACCATCGGTCGAAGAGACGATTGAGATTTTGAAAGGGATCAAGGAACGGTACGAACAACATCACTCGCTCAAGATCACGGACGAAGCGTTGACTTCCGCGGCAAATCTCGCGGCGCGCTATGTGACCGAACGCTTTTTGCCGGACAAGGCAATTGATTTGATTGACGAAGCCTCGTCGCGCGTCCGCATGTACAAAGTTTTGAAATCGCCGGAATTCATTCAAGCCGAAGCCGAAATCAAACAGGTGCAAAAAGAAAAACAACTCGCGGTGGATCAGGAACAATTCGATTTCGCGCAAGAGTTGTTGGGCAAAGAAACCAATTTGCGCGCGAAACTGGATCAGATGAAGTTGCATTGGTCGGACACACCCGGAATTTCGACACAAGTGACCGGCGAAGACATCGCGGAAGTCGTTTCGATGTGGACCGGTGTGCCGGTGACGCGTATCGCGGGATCGGAATCCGCGCGCTTGTTAAAAATGGAAGAGGAGTTGCACAAACGTATCATCGCGCAGGATGAAGCGATCAGCATGATCGCAAAAGCAGTGCGCCGCGCGCGCGCGGGCTTGAAAGATCCCAAACGTCCAATCGGCTCATTTATTTTTCTCGGTCCCACCGGCGTGGGAAAATCGGAACTGGCGAAAGCGCTGGCGGAATTCATGTTCGGCAGTGAAAAAGCATTGTTGCAATTGGACATGTCGGAATTTATGGAACGGCATAATGTTTCGCGATTAGTCGGCGCGCCGCCGGGCTATATCGGTTATGAAGAAGGCGGACAATTGACCGAAGCGATTCGCCGGCATCCGTACTCGGTGGTGTTGTTGGACGAAATCGAAAAAGCGCATCCCGAAGCGTTCAACATGTTGTTGCAAATATTGGAAGATGGACATCTCGCGGATGCGAAAGGGCGCAAAGTAGATTTTCGAAATGTGATTTTGATTATGACGTCGAACATCGGCGCGGATTTAATTCAGCGCGATGCGGTGTTGGGCTTTGCGGGCGCGCGCGCCGAAGCGAAAACGGAAGAAGAAGCGTACACGCGCATGCGCGAAAAGTTGATGGAAGAACTCAAGCGTTTATTCCGTCCCGAATTTTTGAATCGCCTGGATAATGTGGTCGTGTTCAAAGCATTATCGCCGGATGACATTCAAAAAATTGTAGACGTGCAAATTCGTTTGCTCAAGCCGCGGCTGGATGAACACAAACTAAAATTGCAAGTCACGGATGCGGCGAAGCAAAAATTGGGCGCGGATGGGTACGATCGTCTCTTGGGCGCGCGGCCGCTTCGGCGCGCGATGCAACGCATTTTGGAAGACCCGATCTCGGAAGGCTTTCTCTCCGGTGAATTTAAATCTGGAAGTACCGTGATCGCGGATGTGATCGAGGGCGAAATAAAATTGCGCGCGCAGGACGCGGCGACCGATGACGGCGGCGAGGGCGGAGTAAAAGAGTTGTTGCCCGCGCTGACACCGGCGTGAGGATAGTCAACAGTCAACAGTCAACAGTCAACAGTAAACAGTAGAGAACGCGGCATGAGTCGCGTTTCTGCGTATTGGGGTGAGGCATGAGAGTTTTCACTGCATATGTCGAATGGGACCCGGAAATGAAATTGTACGTTGGTATCGTACCGGGAATAACTGGCGCGCATACACAAGCCGCGACGCTGGACGAGTTGCAGACGAATCTCAGAGAAGTGTTAGCACTTTGTTTTGAAGAACTCGGAATGAATCCTGAGGAACTTCCTCGATTTGTTGGTCTCCAACAAGTTGAAGTTGCTATATGAGCCGTTTGCCTACAATCAATTTCAGGCAGATGGAGAAGGTATTGTTTCGTTTAGGATTTCGGTCGGTTCGTCAAAAAGGCAGCCATGTTTTCTACAGGCATCCGGATGGAAGAACGACGACAGTGCCAGATCACGGTAGCAGGGATTTAGCAAGACCGTTGATTCGGGAGATTCTGCGGGAGATTGAGATCGCGCCGGAACAATTCCGCGAGGAGTTGGAAAAAATTTAGAGAACGCAGTGATGAGCTGCGTTCTTTTTTTTCGCGGTTGACTCGCGCGCGCGGTTCGGTGTAGAATGTTTCTGAAATTTTTGTGAGGACGCGCGATGCCAAAACCGATCACGCACAACACTTTATTTTACGGCGACAATTTGCGGATTCTGCGCGAGCATTTTGTGGATGAATGCGTTGATCTGATTTATCTCGATCCGCCGTTCAATTCCAATCGTTCGTACAATGTGCTGTTCAAAGACGAGAGCGGCGAAGAAGCGGAGGCGCAGATTCGCGCGTTTGAAGATTCGTGGCATTGGGGAACTGAAGCGGAGCAAACGTATCACGAGTTAGTAACGCGCGCGCCTGACCGCGTGAGCAAAATGATTGGCGCATTGCGCGAATTTATTGGCGCGAATCAAATGATGGCGTATTTGGTGATGATGGCGGCGCGATTAGTTGAGTTGCACCGGGTTTTGAAACCGACCGGTAGTTTGTATTTGCATTGCGATCCGACCGCGAGTCATTATTTGAAAATTGTTTTGGACTCGGTCTTCAGTATTGAGAATTTCCAAAATGAGATTATTTGGAAAAGAACAAGCGCGCATAGCGATTCCAAAACTTTTGGAAACACTCACGATGTATTGATTGCTTGCACAAAGACAGATGAATTTGTTTGGAACAAACAGTATCAAACGTATGATGAGTCGTATGTCAAAAGTCATTATCGATATGTGGACAAGAATGGTCGCAAGTATCGAACCGACAATTTGACGGCAATGGGATTGTCAGGCGGTGGCTACACTTATGCCTGGAATGGAGTAACAAAAATTTGGAGATTACCAGAAAGCAAAATGAAAGAATTGCATGAATTGGGTCGTCTCCATTATACCAAGTCAGGGTCGGTCGAGTACATCAGATATTTGGACGAGATGCCAGGAACTCCGCTCCAAGATATGTGGGACGATATTCCTCCAATTAATGCTCAAGCCGCTGAACGCCTCGGCTATCCCACGCAAAAACCGCTCGCGCTTTTGGAACGCATCATCAACGCGAGCAGTAACGAAGGCGACATCGTTCTCGATCCATTTTGCGGATGCGGTACAGCAATTGCGGCGGCGCAGAAATTGAATCGCAAATGGATTGGCATTGACATCACGCATCTCGCGATTGCATTGCAAAAAAATCGGCTGCAAGATATGTTTTATTTAAAGCCAAACAAAGATTATAAAGTGATCGGCGAACCGGAAGACGTTGCCAGCGCGCAACTACTCGCGCATGATGATCGTTATCAATTCCAATTCTGGGCATTATCACTTGCGCAAGCGCGACCAATCGGCGGCATCGAAGGAAGTAAGCAAGGAAAAAAGGGAAGCGATAAAGGAATTGATGGAGTGATCACATTCCTTGATGATGATGAACGCAAGCCCCTGCGCGTTTTGATTCAAGTAAAAAGCGGACACATCAAAAGCGGCGATATTCGCGATTTACGCGGCACAGTCGAGCGCGAAAAAGCGGCGATAGGAATTTTTATTACACTGGAAAAGCCGACAAAGGAAATGGAAAAAGAAGCGGTCAC
>JACQEA010000193.1 GCA_016200825.1 Chloroflexota bacterium
GCGGTGTACTCGAGCGATACCGAAAAATGTGACGCGGTCGTCGAGTTAGCCTTTGGCGCGCATTTGCTTTTGCACGAAGCCACCTCAGTCGAACGCGCGGGAATTGGGCACTCGAGCGCGCGGCAAGCGGGCAGTCAAGCTCAGCACGCGCAGGTCAAGACACTGGTGCTGGTGCATTTGCCGCCGCAAACCGAAGCGAAAAAATTGGCCGCCGCCGCGAAAAAAAGTTTCAAGGGCAAAGTTCTTGTCGGCACAGATTTTATGAAATTGAATTTTTGATTTTCCTGCGCTATGTCTGAATCCCCCGATTCCTATTCCGCGTTCGAGCGCAAATATCTCGCGCCCGCGCGAAAAGTTTTGCGCGGCGTCTATCGCGTCCCGGTCAAATTACTGATCGCGTTGCGCGTCACGCCCAATCTCGTTTCCTTTTCGCAAATCATCGTCGGCGCGATTGTCGTCGCGCTCATTCCCACTCAGCCGCGCCTCGCGTTTATTTTATTCATCCTCGCGCTGATGCTGGATGGAATTGATGGCGCGCTCGCGCGCGAAACGAATCGCGCCAGCAAATTCGGCGCGCTCTTCGATCAATATTGCGATCACGCGCGCGAAGTGATCGTCGTCGCAGGATTCGCGTTGCACGGCGCGCTCAATCCTTTTCTCGCGGGATTATACGGACTCGCATATCCTGCGTTCAACTTTACGATTTATATTTGCAATGCAAATCGCGCGCCCGTTCCGTTCGCGATCAAATCGTACGCGGTCGTTTATCCCGCGCTATTTTTGTATTTGTGGTTCGGCGTGAACGTTCTCGATTATGCCGTCGCGTTGTCTATTAGTTTGATGACGCTGGTGATCGCGCTGGGGTTGAATCGTTTGCGGCGCGGGATGTGATTTGTTATAATGACGGCGTGAAATTTCGCTTTTTAGTTTTCGCGTTTCTGATTTGCGGCGCATTGATTTTTTTCGCGAGCATTAGCGCGCGCACCACGTTCGCCGCGACGACGGCAACTCCGCAAGCCACCCTCACCCCCACTGTTCCCCCGTGGATGTTTACGGTCACATCTCTTCCAACTTTAATTTCAATTCCCGCGTCCGCTACGCCAACTCCAACGCGTCGCGCGATTACTCCCGGCGCAACGCTTGCCGCGCCAAGCCCATCTAACACAATATTTTCAACGCCGACGACTGAACCGTCGTCAACCGCCACACCCACTGCGCGCGCGACGAATACGATCGCGCTCGCGCGTTATCCGCTTTCACTTGATCCCAAAGCGCTCGCGATTGAATCGTTGCGCGCGCGACCGTACGGCGGCGGAACAATTCGAATAACTAAAATCGTCGCGGATGTTGGCGCGTATCAACGCGTGCTGATTGAATATCCGTCGGATGGCTTACGCATTACCGGCACGATGAATATTCCGCGCGGCAACGGACCGTTTCCCGTCGTGATTCTCGATCACGGATATTTCAAACCGACGGAATATAAATCCGGTGACGGCACAAATTACGCGGCGGATTTATTTGCGCGGCGCGGTTATCTCACACTCGCTTCCGATTATCGGTGTTACGGCGGCTCACCGTGCGTTTCAAATCCGCTCGATGTGGGTTATGCGGTTGACATTTTGAATTTGATCAATTCACTTTCATCATTGTCGAATGCCGATTCCGCGCGCATCGGCATTTGGGGTCACAGTATGGGCGGCGGCGTCACCGCACGCGTGATCGCGGTGAGCGATCAAATCAAAGTTGCGGCGTTGTACGCGGCGGTGAGCGCGGATGATGAAGTGCATTATTGTTGGCTGGTCGGATGCAAAACGCCGGTCGCGCGCGAACCGACGCGCGAGCCGCGCGACGCGCGCGTGAACGAGCTCGATCCCGATTTCATCGCGGGCTTGGACGCGAATAATTCTGCCGCGCGCGATCCAATGGCGCGTCTGCGCGAAATTTTTGCGCGCTCATCGCCCGCGCGCTTTTTGCAATACGTCAGCGCGCCGGTGATCATTCATCACGGCGAAAAAGATGACACCGTTCCGATTCAATGGTCCATTGATCTCGCGGACGCGCTGAACGCGCGCGGTAAACCCGCGACGTTGTACACCTATCCAACTGAAGGGCATGTGTTCGTGGGTTTGCAATGGCGTTTGTTTATGGAACGTACGCTCGCGTTCTTCGACAAAATTCTCGCGCCGCGCGAATCGCCGATCACCGCCGATGTGCGCGTGCAGAAACGCGAGAGCTCACTTTTGGATCCAAGTTACTAACTCATCTTACGCAAAATTCACCGCAGAGAGCGCCCTTCGTTACACTCAGGGTAAACTCCGAACGCAGAGAATTCAAAAATTTTTTCTCAGTGCACTCTGCGTTCTCAGCGGTGAAATAAGCGCAGGCGTAGCATCAATTACTAAAAAGGGAAAGAGGAATTATGGCAGATCAACGCGTCGCGATTATTACGGGAGCGGGCAAAGGCATCGGGCAGGGGATCGCGCGCCGTTTGGCGGCGGACGGAATGATCGTCATCGCGAATTATTTAAAAGATCGCGCGGCGGCGGAGCAAACCCTCGCGCAAATAAAAAATCATTCGCCGCGCTCGATTATTTTTCAAGCCGATGTCGCCACGCCCGAGGGCGCAAAAAAAATAATTGAAGATACGTTGGCAGAATTTCAGCGCCTAGATATTTTGGTCAACAATGTTGGACCCTTTTTGGTGAAATCGTTGGTGGACACCGAGCCGGATGAATGGCGGCGGATGATAGATGGAAATTTGTCCAGCGCGTTTTATTGTTGCAAATATGCAATTCCGATAATGCGCGCGCAAAAAAACGGCATCATCATCAATCTCGGTTCGCTCAACGCGGAAAATACGCGCGGCGCGCCGACGACGACGGCGTACAATATCGCGAAAACGGGATTAGTGGTGTTGAGCAAATCCATCGCGCGCAGTGAAGGACGCTACGGCATTCGCTGCAATCTCGTCAATCCCGGTTATATTGAAACGGACGCGACCAC
>JACQEA010000194.1 GCA_016200825.1 Chloroflexota bacterium
CGACGATTGATCCGGGCGATGAAGTCATTGTGCCCGAACCGAGTTTTGTCGCGTATAAACCGAGCGTGATTTTCGCGGGCGGAACAGCCATCGCGGTTGATACGCGCGTCGAAAATAATTTTCAAGTGACCGCGGATGAACTCGAGCGCGCGATCACGCCGCGCACCAAAGGCATTTTGATCGGCTATCCCAACAATCCCACCGGCGCGGTGATGTCGCGCGAACGAATGTTGGATCTCGCGCGTATCGCGGAAAAAAATAATTTACTGGTTTACTCGGATGAAATTTATGATCGGCTGGTGTACGGCGTCGAGCATGTGTGTGTTGCCGCGCTGCCGCAGATGCGCGAGCGGACGATTTTGCTCGGCGGATTTTCCAAAGATTATGCAATGACCGGTTGGCGCGTGGGATATGTGTGCGGCAACGCGGAAATTCTCGCGGCGATTCGCAAGATTCATCAGTACATCATCATGTCCGCGCCGACGATGGGACAAGCCGCCGCGTTAGAAGGATTGCTCCACGCGGAGAACGACGTGCGCGAGATGGTGCAATCGTACGATCAGCGGCGGCAAACAATTGTCGCGGGCTTTAATCAAATCGGCTTGCCAACTTTTGAACCGCGCGGCGCGTTTTACGCGTTCCCGGACATTCGTCCGACCGGTTTATCGTCCGAAGATTTCGCGGAAAAATTATTGACCGAGGAACACGTCGCGGTTATTCCCGGCGACGCGTTCGGCGCGAGCGGCGCGGGGTTTGTGCGCGCGTGTTACGCGACTTCGATGGCGCAGATCGAAGAAGCGTTGACGCGGATTGAAAGGTTTGTGAAGAGGAAAAAGAAACGAAAAAATGATATGTGATATAATCATGGCAAGGATTCAAACAAACAACGACGATGTTTGAAATCGAATTCACGCCCGAAGCGCGCGACGATTTGAAAGGGCTGAAGAAGAGCCAGCAGATCCAAATCCTCGACGCAATCGATCAGCAATTGCGCTATGAACCAACTGTCGAGACGCGCAACCGCAAACGCCTTCGTCCAAATCTAATTGCCGAATGGGAACTTCGAATCGGTAGATTCCGGGTGTTCTTCAATGTCGAACAACCGGTATCCATCGTCAGCATCGAGGCAATCGGTTTCAAAATTGGAAATCTATTTTACGTTCGTGGCGAAAAGAGGGAATTATGAAAGCAATACAAATCCCAGCGCGCTCTAAAATCCTGAACAATCTTCTGAAAAAAGCCCGCCGCAAAGAAATTATCCTCGAGTCCGCGGAGGGACAGCACTTTGTATTGGCGTCTCTCGAGCAATGGGAAGGTTTTGAAATCCAAGATGACGACATTACCATGAACAAAGCGTTGATGGAGCATCTCGCCAAGCGGCGTAGCGGCAGCAAGCGCATACCTATCGCGAAAGTAAGATCGGAATTGGGCTTGGCACAGTAAAAGAGAAACGGCGGACTCAACATCCGCCGTTTTTTCTTTGGGCGACCTCCTTCGACTTGGCTCAGGATTGGTTGCCCCTACATTTTTCTCTGTGTTCTCTGCGTCTCTGCGGTGAAAAATTACGCCCAGCCGCGCAAACGCATCGCGTCCGCCACGCGCTGCACCGCGACCAAATACGCGCCCAAGCGATTGTGCACGCGATGTTCTTGCGCCATCGTATGCACCGCGTTGAACGCCGCGGTCATTTTCTTATCCAGCTTTTGATGCACCTCATCTAATTCCCAATAGTAATCGTACGTATTCTGCACCATTTCAAAATACGAAACGGTCACGCCGCCCGCGTTGCACAGAAAATCCGGGATGAGATACACGCCATTCGCGAACAGAATCGCGTCGGCATCCGGCGTGGTCGGTCCGTTCGCCAGCTCCGCGACGATTTTCGCTTTGATGCGCGCCGCGTTCTCTTTGCGAATTTGATTTTCCAGCGCGGAGGGAAACAACACAGCGACCGGCAATTCGAGTAATTGTTCATTCGTGATCGCGTCCGCGCCTTTGAATCCCACCACCGAGCCCGTTTCATTTTTATGCGCCATCACCGCGCGATAATCCAATCCGTTCGCGTTGGTGATCCCGCCTTTGGAATCCGAGACCGCGATAATTTTCATCCCCAACAATTCGCGCGCGAGTTTGTGCGCGAACGTGCCCGCGTTGCCGTAGCCTTGAATC
>JACQEA010000030.1 GCA_016200825.1 Chloroflexota bacterium
CATAACCCACTAACGCGGACAAAATTCCAATAACCATCATTTCCATTCCACTGCGCCCCCAGTGTCCCACGGTTGCCCGCGCTTTGTATGCGCCGACCGCAAAGAGCGTCACGCCCGCAAAAATAATCGAGACGATATTCGCGATTCCAACCGGCAGGAACGTGAACGGCGCGAGTGGAATCAAGGACCCGATGACTGCCGCCACGCCGACGATCCATGCCGCGCGGCGCGCGGCGTATTTTTCAATTGGCGCGAGTTTTAATTCTTCCGCCATCATCACCGCGACCCACACTTCTTTATTCGCGGTGATCGTTTCCACAATTTGATCCAGCAGCGGACTGGTAAAACCTTTGGCGCGATAAATCTCGCGAATTTCTTCGCGTTCCAGCGCGGGGACCAGATGCACGTGCCGATGCTCGCGCGCCTTTTCGCTTTCGTACAGCGCATGATCGGCTTTGGTTGAAGTATACGCGACCGCGCCCATCGAAATGGATTCAGCAAACGTTGCCGCCATTCCGGCCGCCATCACAATGCGCGGATCATTCGTCGCCGCCGCAACGCCCAAAATTACGCCGAGCACATTTACCAATCCGTCTTGCCCGCCCAAAATAATATCGCTCAGCTTGGACGCGCGATGATGCGGGTCAAGACGCGAATGAATTTCAAACGCGCCCGCGTCAATAATTTTGGAAGCAAGTTTATTTGCCATTCTGGTTTATTTCAGAACCATTCGGCGCGCGGCGCGCGACAATGCTTGAGTTGAAAATCAAACGAAGCAAACCTTGCGGCTTGCCTCGCGTAAAAATTCATTCCCGTCTCAAATTCCTAAATAGGCTTTCCGTACACTTTCCAACTTTGCCACTTGTTTGGCTTCGCCTTCCGCCGCGATTCTGCCATCTTCCATCACGTACGCATAATCGCTGACCGCGAGCGCCATTTGCACATTCTGCTCGACCAAGAGCATCGTATAGCCGCGATTTTTCAAGGTCCGAACCACTTGAAACAAATTCATCATCAACAACGGCGACAAGCCGAGCGACATTTCATCAAACAACAAAATTTGCGGCTGACTCATCAGCCCGCGCGCAATCGCGAGCATTTGTTGTTCGCCGCCGCTCAATGTTCCGGCTTTTTGCGTCATCCGTTCTTTCAAACGCGGCAGTAATTCAAAAACCCAATCCACGTTGCGAGAATATTCGGCGCGCGCGGTGTTAGGTGTCGCGCCCATTTCCATCACGATACCCATCTGCGCTTTTTCATGCGGCGAGAGTTTTGTAATATCGCGGCCTTGAAATGTGATTGTGCCTTTCCAGGAATTCAACAGTCCGCACACGGTCCGCAACAATGTGGTCTTGCCGCTCCCATTCGCGCCAACCAGCGTAACGAGTTTGCCTTGTTCTAATTTTATTGACACGCCCCACAAAATTTGAACTTGGCTATACCCGGATTCAATGCCTTGAATGTCCAACATCGCTGTCATTCCGCCCGCTCCAAAAATTCTTTGGCGACTTGCGGATCACCGAGATACGCTTCGATCACGCGCGGATGATTGGAAATTTCGGCGGGCGTGCCTTCCGCGATTTTCGCGCCATAATCCAACACCATCACGCGATCCGAAACATTCATGACCGCGTGCATCAGATGTTCGATCATCAGCACGGTTGTGCCGCGTTCGCGAATTTTGCGAATCACGTCGAGCATTCCGCTCACCTCGTTGGGATTTAGTCCCGCCAGCACTTCATCGAGCAAAAGCAAAATCGGACGCGCGGCAAGCGCGCGCGCCAACTCTAACCGTTTCTTTTGCGCGACATTCAATTTACTGGCGAGCATATCGCTTTTACTTGTCAGCCCGACAAATTCCAAAACTTCATCCGCGATTTTTTCTGAATCCTCAAGCGATTTATTTTCGCGCCCAAAGCACGCGCCCACGCTCACATTTTCGCGCACAGTCAATTCGTTGAGGGGCCGCACAATTTGATGCGTGCGCGCGATGCCGCGCTTGGAAATTTGATGCGAGGGTAAGCCGGTAATATCCGCATCGCGAAATCGAACGCGCCCGTTCTGCGGCGCGTACACTCCGTTAATCACGTTAAACAAAGTCGTCTTACCCGCGCCATTCGGACCGATCAATCCGAAAATTTCGCCTGCGTTGATCGAAAAATTTACGCGATCGAGCGCGAGCAATCCGCCAAAATGCAGACTGATATCTTGCGTGTCAAAGATCATTCGAGGTACCTCCGCACGCGCGGAAATCGCTGGCGCAACCAACCAATCACTCCGGCAGTCACAAACAACACCACGACCAATAACAAAATTCCGGCGACGACGAGATGAAAATTGCTCAAGTCCACCGTCAGCGCGCCAATTGTAATCGGCGGCGCGGTAATCAGCGCGGAACGCAACCGATCAAAGACCAACGCGCCGACAATGGGACCGGTGACGGTGCCATAACCTCCTAACATCACCATCACCAAACCTTCGACCGAACGTTGAAGATCAAACGCGATGCCCGGCTCGATGATGCCGTTCTTGAAAAAAAAGAGCGCACCCGCGAGCGCGGGAAAAAACGCCGAGATGGTAAACGCGAATAATTTTGTGCGCGCCGGATCAATGCCCAGCACTTGCGCGGCATCTTGGTCTTCGCGAATCGCGAGCAAGCCCAATCCGAATTTACTTTTTTTGATCAGAAAACTGGCGGCAATCGTGGCGAGCGCGACGACCACCATCGCGTAATACGCGAGTTGCGCGGCAGATTTCGCGCCGCCATACACATCATAAACGGAAAAATTGAAAAACATTCCGAGCGCGCCGCCGAAGAGATCAAAGTTGTTCATAAACGCGCGCATCGCTTCGTTAACGCCAATCGTCGCCAACGCAAAGTACGCGCCGCGCAAACGCAACACCGGAATGCCGAGCAGAAATGCGAACACACTCGCGCCAACACCGCCGATCAGCGCGGCAAGCAAGACATGCATACTATGGAATTGCATCAGATAGAAAGCGAAATATCCTCCCAATCCAAAAAAAACAATGTGCCCGAAACTAACATACCCGGTGTAGCCCATGATAATATTGAGCGACGACGCGAGCGTGACCAACATCAAAATCAAAAATAAATTCTCGCGCATCGTCGGTGAATCCGCGAGAATGGGCAACAGCGCAACTGCACTGACGACCATGAGCAAGAGCCAAAAGGAAATATTGGAAAAGGTTCTCATTTCATCGCGCTCCAAAAAGTCCGTTCGGTCGAACGAGCAAAATGAGAACAAAGATCACGTATTCAAAAATCGGCACCCACGCGACCGGCACAAAAATTGTGGTAATGCCTTCCAGCAAACCAAGCACAATGCCGCCGAGCAATGCGCCACTCGGATTGCCCAAGCCGCCCAGCACGACGATGACAAAACTTTTCGCCTCGTAGTTTCCGCCGGAAAGAACTGTGAATGAAAAAAGCGTCGCGATCAATCCGCCGGAAATCGCGGCAAGCATCGTGCCGATTCCAAACGCCAAGCCGAGTACGCCGCTCGTGTTGATGCCCATCAATTCCGCCGCGCTCCGATTATTTGCAACCGCGCGAATAGATTTGCCCGTCCGCGTGCGATACAGAAACGCGTACAGCGCGGCGGTCACAATAATCGCGATGAGGACGGCGACCGCGCGCGTGCCGAGAATTGTGATCGCACCGGCTTGAAAACCCGGTAAGGTTACATCGAGCGCGTGCGGAGTGGTGGTGAAAACGACGGTGGCAACGCCGATGATAATCAGACTGACGGAGAAAGTCGCGAGCAGAGTGGTGAGTTCCGGCGCGTTGATAACTTTGTGAACGGCGACAAAATACATCACCACACCAAACAACAGCGCGAGAAAAATGGAGAGGAAAATTGCGAGATAGGGATTCAAACCGAATTGAGTCGTGAGCACATAGACGGTGTACATGCCTAACATGACAATCGGACCGTGCGCGATGTTGATGACGCGCATCACGCCAAAGATCAAAGTCAAACCCATCGCCGCAAGTCCGTAAATAAAGCCAAGCATCAAGCCGTCAATTGATGAGGCGAGTAGAGCTTCGATGTTCATTGGCACTCCAATGTGCAGATGTACGCGTCTAATAGTTGTGTAGTCGGGCA
>JACQEA010000211.1 GCA_016200825.1 Chloroflexota bacterium
AAGCGTTGGGTCGAGATCACGGGACCCACCGAACGCAAAATGATTATCAACGCGCTCAATTCGGGCGCGGATGTTTTTATGGCGGATTTTGAAGACGCGAATACACCCGCGTGGCACAATATGGTGATCGGTCACGCGAATTTGATGGACGCGATTGCGCGCAGCATTTCGTTCAAGAATCCCGATGGCAAAGAATACAAGCTGAACGAAAAAATCGCGACGCTGCTCGTGCGTCCGCGCGGTTGGCATTTGGATGAAAAACATTTTTGGGTGGACGGCAAGCCGATTGCGGGCGCGTGGATGGATTTTGGTTTGTATTTTTTTCACAACGCGCGCGCGTTGATCGAGCAAGGCACTGCGCCGTACTTTTATTTGCCCAAAACCGAAAGTCATTTGGAAGCGCGGCTGTGGAACGATGTGTTCAATTTCGCGCAGGATGAATTGAAAATTCCGCGCGGGACAATTCGCGCGACGGTGTTGATCGAAAATGTTCTTGCCGCGTTTGAGATGGACGAGATTCTGTACGAATTACGCGATCACTGTTCGGGTTTGAACGCGGGACGGTGGGATTATATTTTTTCTTGCATTAGCAAATTTCGCAACGACCCTGCCGTAATTTTTCCCGACCGCGCGCAAATTACAATGACCGTGCCGTTTATGCGCGCGTACACGGAACTCTTGATCAAAACGTGTCATCGCCGCGGCGCGCATGCCATGGGCGGAATGTCCGCGTTCATTCCCAACCGCCGCGATCCGCAAGTGACCGACGCCGCGCTCGCGCAAGTGCGCGCGGACAAAGTGCGCGAATCGAACGATGGTTTCGATGGGACGTGGGTCGCGCATCCCGATCTAGTTGAGACTGCGCGCGCGCCGTTCGCGGAAAAATTGGGCGCGCATCTTCATCAAAAAGAAAGATTAAGAAACGAAGTGATTGCCAACGCCGCGCCGATGATTGATTTTCGCATCGCGAATGGAATCATTACTGAAAAAGGTGTGCGCAACAACATTAGCGTCGCGTTACAATATTTGGAGGCGTGGCTCGGCGGGAACGGCGCGGTCGCGATTTTCAATTTGATGGAAGACGCGGCGACGTGCGAAATCGCGCGCGCGCAAATTTGGCAGTGGCTGCAACGCGGCGCGCAGTTGGACGATGGACGAAAAATCACGCGGGATTTGGTACGCGGTTGGATGGATGAAGAATTGCAAAAAATACGCGCGGCGTTTGGCGACGCGCGGTACGAAGGCGGAAATTTCAAAACTGCCAGCGAAATTGTTTTGAATTTAGTGACGGCAGATCAGTTTGCGGAATTCTTGACGCTCATGGCGTACGAAAAGATTGACGAGAGCATTGATTACAAACTCAAGACGATGATCTCCAAGACTTATTCAAAAAAATCTCACCGAAAATGCGGAAAGAACGCCACGTTGTCATTCTGAGCGACTCCTTCGTTTCACTCAGGATAAACTCCGGGAGCGAAGAACCTTGTTATTCGACTTTGAATCTAATTGCAGCAACAAGATGCTTCGCGGAGTTTATAGTGAGCGAAGCGAATCTACTCAGCATGACATTGTCACTTGTTTTTTCTTTGCGCCCTTGGCGTTCCATTGACTTCGTTCAGGACAGGCTTGGCGGTAAAAATTATTTCGCAAATCCTATCGTCTGTCGTCAATTGAAATGAATTATCATGGCTTGCGCGCGTGTTGGAGCATTGTCTCTACTTCCGCGCGCGCCGCGTCAATTGATTTTCCGCTTGCCGCCGCCCACTCTTGCTCAAAATCCTCGCGCACTTTTTGCAACAGCGCCGTGTCCGCGCCGGTCAAGGGCTTATTCATACTGCGCGCGGTTAAATCGCGCAAGACCAAGCAGACCGCTTGAAACGAGCGTTGTTTCAAACGATTGCTCAATTCCAAATGCCGTTTGCCGTGATCGTTGTTGAGCGGCGTCGGCGGAACTTTGAAGAGACGCCGATAGCGCGGCAAATCGCGTTTGGCGGTCAAGCCGCGCAAGCCAATCGCTTGTTGCGCGTCGACCGGAATCCAAACGGTCGTGTTGTTCGCGACCACTTGATAATACAAGCGCGGTTTGCCGCCGAAAAATTCTTCGTTTCTAATTCCGGCGATGCGCGCCACTCCGTGAACAGGGTGAATAACTTGATCGTTGATTTGAAATTGCACTTGTGCCTCCGAGCCTTCTGACGACTGCGCGTCTCTCAAACTAACTCCCACCCAAATACGGTTGAAGAATGGAGCGCATTATACCACATTCTCTTGAATCGCGCGGCACGCGACCGATTCACTGCGCGTGACGCGATCTGTTTGCATTGTCGTGCGCCTCATGCTAAAATCGCGCCACGCTATTCAACGAGGCAGTTGTGCCGCTAAAATCAAAACGCTGGAATATTTTACCGCGTGTCCCTTCGACCATTCTCGCGCGCTTTCCCGCGCTGCATCCTCTGCTCACGCAAATTTTTTTCAATCGCGGGTTGGTTTCTCCGGAGCAAGTCGAAAATTTTCTCGCGCCCGACGCGTTGGCGCAAACGAATCCATTTCAAATGCACGGCATGAATCAAGCGGTGGAACGCGTGCGCCGCGCGATTCGCGCGCAAGAAAAAATCGCGGTGTACGGCGATTTCGATGTGGATGGCGTGACCGCGACCGCGCTCTTGACGCAAACGCTCGAGGCGCTCCGCGCGCGTGTGCAACCGTACATCCCGCATCGCATCGAAGAAGGATACGGATTGAATCTCGACGCGTTGAAACAATTGAAGGAGCGCGGCGTCGCGATTGTCGTGACGGTAGATTGCGGCATTCGTTCGTTGGATGAAATCGCGTACGGAAAAAAAATTGGGCTGGATATGATTGTCACCGATCATCATACTCCGTCCGATCAAATGCCCGACGCGCACGCGGTGATCAATCCGAAACAAGTGTTGTGCAACTATCCGTTCAAAGAACTCTCCGGCTCCGGCGTCGCGTTCAAATTCGCGCAAGCGTTAGCGCGCGCGGAAAAAAATGCGCCGCTCCACACGAATGCCCCGCTCTTCGATGAAAATCTTTTGCTC
>JACQEA010000231.1 GCA_016200825.1 Chloroflexota bacterium
ATCCGCCTGCGGGTCCGCCAGTTGATGACCAAACAATTGTCCCACCGGCGTAAACTGCTCCCGCGCTGACAAGGAGGACGAGCATGACCAGCGTCATTGCGGTCCGTCGTATTCCCAACCCAAACCTCCGGCGCATTAAGCCAAGTTTCAAAAGTATCGCGATCATTATAACGTAACTGTGACGCAATGTAAAATTTTTTTGTGCGCCGGGTTTGGCGGATGTGCGTCGCGCAGGTATAATGATCGGAATGAAGACGATTCTCTACACCGATCCGCGCGCGTTCGAAATTTTAGAACCGGAATGGAATCCGTTGCTGGAACGCAGCGCGAGCGACACGATTTTTCTTACGTGGGAATGGCAAACTACTTGGTGGCAACATTTGGGCGAAGGTGAATTGTGTCTCATTATTTTTCGCGATGACGCCGACGCGCTAGTGGGAATTGCGCCGCTGTTTCGCAAAGAAAACGCGCTCGCGTTGGTGGGTTGTGTGGAGGTTTCAGATTATCTCGATCTCATCATCGCGCGCGGACACGAGGACGCCGTGTATCGCGCGTTATTGGATGTTTTGCTCAGCGCGGAATTTCCGCGCTGGACGCGTTTAACGTTGTGCAATCTGCCGGAACATTCCTCGACGCTCGCACAATTTTATGAACAGGCTGTGGCGCGTAAATTACGCGTCCAAGTTCGCGCGGAAGACGTCGCGCCGTTTTTGGAATTGCCGGCGACGTGGGACGCGTATCTGGAAACGCTGGACAAAAAACAACGCCACGAAATGCGCCGCAAATTGCGCCGCATCGCGCAAGTGGAACATCGCTGGAGAACCGTGAACGCGCACGAGAATGTTGCGGCGGCGGTGGAGAATTTTATCGCGCTGCATAAGAAAAGCCGCCCGGACAAAAATTTATTTATGGACGCGCGGATGCAAAATTTTTTTTTGGCGATGGCGGAACGACTGCAAGCGCGCGGCTGGTTGAATTTGGCGTTTTTAGAAATCGAGGGCAAGCCGGCCGCGGCGATCTTTAATTTTTTTTATCGCGAGGATGTGCTGGTGTATAATTCCGGTTACGATCCGGAGAATTTTGGCGCGTGGAGTCCGGGCGTCGTGTTGTTCGCGTTCTCGCTTCAAGACGCGATCGCCGCGCGGCGGCGGCGGTACGATTTTTTGCAAGGGAATGAAGAGTACAAATATCGTTTGGGCGCGCACGATGCGCGCGTGCTGACTTTAGAAATTCAAAACGCGTAACGCGGAATGACGCGAGCGCAGAAGAAAAAAATCGCGGCAAATTTTTTTCACCCAGGGTTCTGATACTAATGGGACTGGCTAATCGCGCAGAGATCAAATTCTTGTGGGAAGATCAAGAATCATTGTCATGCTGAGCGAAGCGAAGCATCTCGTTGACTCGCTTGATTTCATAATGCATAACAAGATTCTTCGCTCCCTTCGGTCGCTCAGAATGACATTGTAACTTTTCTTTTTTTGCAGGAATGTATCTCTTTGAGTTTAGCCAGTCCCAATACTAATGTAGGGGTTGCCAAGCGCGGCGAAAGTGGCTATAATAGTTTTGGTCAAATGAAAGTGAACGCGCAGGATCACGCGCGTGAGGGATGGCGCATGACGATGAAAAGCGGACTCGGTAGTCCGCAGGAGGTCACGACCGCAAACGTAGACACGATGATGGACCTGAGTGACGTGGATTATGATTTCAAACGCGTCAAGTTCGGGGACATTGTCGCGGGTACAGTCGTGCGCGTTTCTCCGCGTGATATTTTGATTGATATCGGCAGCAAGTCCGAAGCCTTTGTGGATCATGTCGAATTGGAAAAGATGAGCGCAGACGCGCTGGGCAAAATAAATGTTGGGGATCGCATTCTCGCGTTTGTTTTGCGTCCGCCAAATCGGCACGGCAATGTGATGCTCTCGCTTGCCAAAGCGCAAACGGAGCGCGATTGGGAAGAAGCGGAGCAATTGTTAAAGAGCGAGCAAGCGTTTGAAGCGCAGATCGCGGGATTCAACAAAGGCGGATTGATCGTGCGCGTGGGTAAGGTGCGCGGCTTTGTTCCCGCGACGCAATTGGAATCGCTCCCCGCGCGCAAAGAGAGCGCGGAAAACACGGACGACAATTCTGATCTCGCCGCGCTCGTCGGCAAAAAACTCAAATTAAAAATCATCGAACTCGATCGCCCGCGCAATCGGCTAATTCTTTCCGAACGCGCGGCGTTGCGCGATCTGCGCAAGACGCAACGCGATAAACTTTTGACCGAATTAAAAGAAGGCGATGTCCTTACCGGCAACGTCACCAGTGTAACAAATTTTGGCGTTTTCGTTTCACTCGGCGGCGTGGATGGACTGATTCATCTGTCGGAACTCGCGTGGGGCAAGATTGATAATCCCAGCGCCTTGGTCAAAGTGGGCGACACGGTTGATGTCAAAGTGTTGGGAGTTGATCGCGAACGTCAACGCATCGCGTTGAGTTTGAAACGCATGCAACCGGAACCGTGGATGACCGTGGAAGACCGTTTCAAAGTTGGACAATTAGTCACCGGCACGATCACGAAAATCGCGCAGTTCGGCGCGTTTGCGCGCTTGGATGACAAGATCGAAGGCTTGATTCATATTTCGGAATTAGCCGATCGGCGCGTGAACACGCCGCGCGATGTTGTGAAAGAAGGCGACACGGTTACGTTACGCGTGATCCGCGTGGATGCAGTGCGCAGGCGATTGGGTTTATCGTTGAAGCAAGCGGCGGATGAAAATTATACCGGCGTCAACGAAATGCCGGACGACGCTTGGCAACAAACCGAGTCTACAAAATAATTTTTCAATGGAGAAGGGCAGCATGCCCGTAGCATGAACGCGGCGGGTGTGATGCCCTTGAAATTTTTCCGAGCCGGAGCGTTGCAAGTCACGCTGAAGAAAAAAAGTTTAGGGCTTAAGAGAGGTGCATTGTGATGTCGGACAAATTAGACAAATTTACAAAGCGCGCGCGGCGCGTCTTGACGTATGCGCAAGAAGAAGCGACGCGTCTCAGCCACAATTATATTGGGACGGAACATTTATTGTTGGGTTTGATCCGCGAAGAAGAGGGTCTTGCCGCGCAAGTTTTGCGCGAGTTGGGGATTGAACAAACGCGCGTGCGTCAAGTCGTTGAAGATATTGTTGGACGCGGCCAAGCAAATTCTGGGGCGCGATTATCGTTGACGCCGCGCACCAAGCGCGTGATCGAACTGGCGGTGGATGAAGCGCGCCGCATGGGGCACAATTATATCGGCACCGAACATTTATTATTGGGTCTCGTCCGCGAAGGCGACGGGATCGCGGTGAATGTTTTGAAAACATTAAACATCAATCCGGATAAAGTTCGAAATCAATTGACGCGCGCGTTGATGGAAACTACGCCCGCGCAAGTGACGGAACGCAAACGCGGCGATAATAAAACGCCGCTGCTCGATCAACTCGCGACGGATCTCACGACGCTCGCGGAAGAAGGCAAACTGGATCCGGTGATCGGACGACAGAAAGAAATCGAACGCGTGATTCAGATTTTATCG
>JACQEA010000232.1 GCA_016200825.1 Chloroflexota bacterium
TCAAATACAAAGGCACGGATCAAGTGGTGGTGACGTGTTTCGGCGAAGGTTCGACGGCTGAAGGTGATTTTCACGAAGGGCTGAACTGGGCGGGCATTCACAAACTGCCGGTAATTTTTTTGTGCGAGAATAATCAATACGCGATCTCGGAGCCGCAGGAAAAAGAAATGCCGGTGAAAAATGTCGCCGATCGCGCCGCGGCGTACGGAATGCCCGGTGTGATTGTGGACGGCAACGACGCGCTCGAAAGTTATCGCGTGATGCGCGATGCGGTCGCGCGCGCGCGGCGCGGCGAAGGCGCGACGCTCATCGAAGCGAAAACGTACCGTCCCGTTCCGCATTCTTCCGATGACGACGATCGCACGTACCGTTCGCGCGCCGAAGTGGATGAATGGAAAAAACGCGATCCGATTCTGTTAATGAAACAATATCTGGAAAATTCTAGTTTGTTGAACGACGCGAAAAATCAAGAGTATGAAACGCGCGCGCGGCAAATGGTGGATGACGCGAATGAATTCGCGCGCAACGCGCCGTACCCCGCGCCGGAAGAAGCGTTGGAGCAAGTGTGGGGGAAAGTCAGTCAACAGTAAACAGAAGACAGTAGACAATGGAAAGTATTTTTTACTGGCGACTGTAGACTGTTGACTTGCGACTGGAGTTTGAAATGGCGACGCTAACAAATATCGAAGCGGTCACGCGCACATTGCAAGAAGAAATGCGCCGCGATCCGGATATTTTTATCACGGGCGAAGATGTGGGCGTGCGCGGCGGCGTGTTTCGCGCGACCAAAGGTTTGATCGAAGAGTTCGGCGACAAGCGCGTAATAGATTCGCCGCTCTCGGAACTTTCCATCGTCGCGGTGGGAATTGGCGCGGCGTTGTACGGTTTGCGCCCGGTTTCCGAAATTCAATTCGCCGATTTTATTCAGCCCGCGTTCAATCAGATCGTCAACGAAGCCGCGCGCTATCGTTATCGTTCCGGCGGAACGTGGCCGTGTCCGCTCGTGATTCGCGCGCCGTACGGCGGCGGCATCAGCGGCGGTTTGTATCATTCGCAATCCATCGAAGCATTTTTCGCGCACGTGCCGGGCTTGTACGTCGTCGCGCCGAGTACGCCGTACGATATCGCGGGCATGTTGCGCTATGCGTTTCGCGTGGACGATCCCGTTTTATTTTTGGAACACAAAAAAACGTACCGTCTCATCAAAGGCGACGTGCCGGACGATTATTACACCGTACCCTTCAGCAAAGCGGATGTGAAACGCGCAGGCACGGATCTGACGTTGATCGCGTACGGATTGATGTTGCACGAATCGCTCGCGGCGGCGGAACAAGTCGCGCAAGAACGAATCGCTCGCGGCGGCGGAACAAGTCGCGCAAGACGCAGAGCGTATCAGTGTTGAGATCGTTGACCCGCGCACGCTGAATCCGATTGACAAAGAAACGATTCTGGCGTCGGTGAAGAAAACCGGCAAAGCATTGATTGTGTACGAAGATAATCTGACGCTAGGGTGGGGCGCAGAGTGCGCGGCATTTATCGCGCAGGACGCGTTTGAATTTCTCGATGCGCCGGTGATGCGCGTCGCGGGACCCGATGTTCCTGCGATGCCGTACGCGCGCACGATGCAAGATTTTTTTATGCCCAACGCGGAAAAAATTGCAAGCGCGATCAGAAAGTTGGCGCGGTATTAGCCGATCCGTGACGGCGAACGTCAGGAGGAATGGAATGTCAACTCTAAAGCCAAAAACAAAATCGCGCACGGTTCGCAAACGCTCAAGTCCGGATCGCGATTTGGAGTGGCTGGCGAATCATCCCGAAGTTTTTGTCCAGTACTCAAAGCAGTGGATTGCAATCGCAAAGGGCAAGTTGATTGCGCATGGAAATGATTTATCCAATGTCGCGCGCGAAGCATATCGCGTCTCCACCAAACCAATGTTCTTTCATGTTCCCCCCGACAAACTACTTGTCTTATGATCGAATTTCCGTTTGTTGCCAAACCATCAGCGCGGTATGGCATTCTGCATATTCCGATTGCCAAGATAGATGTGGCGACGGAACAAGGATTCGAGACTGTGAGTTTCTTGATTGATTCTGGCGCTGATCTCACGGTCGTTTCTCTTGCGCTTGGTGCGAGAATAGGATGGAAACTTTCAGAGAGAGATACGTCTCTGCAATTAGCAGGAATGACCGGTGAGTCTGATTTTGTCGAGCGTGAATTGGAAATGATTATCGGCACACAGCGCGTTCGAGCCCGAGTCGCGTGGGCTCAGAATCCCGACGTTACCGATGTACTGGGCCGCTTGGATGTGTTTGATCACTTTCAAATCGAGTTTCGACAAAATGAACGACGAACGATTTTTAGACTCGCTAAACGCAAACGGAAAAAACAGAGAAAAAGTTAGGAGCATATTGCATGTCAACCAACGTCGTGATGCCACAACTCGGTGAAAGTGTCGTTGAGGGAACCGTCGGCAAATGGTTCAAAAAGCCGGGCGATAAAATTGAACAATATGAACCGATTATGGAAGTGGTCACGGATAAAGTGACGACAGAAATTCCTGCGCCCGCGTCCGGTACGGTTTTGCAAATTATTATTCCCGAAGGATCAACGGTCAAAGCCGGAACTGTTCTCGCGATCATCGGCGCGCAAGGAGAAAGTGCCGCGGTCCCCGCGCCCAGCGCGCCGATGCACGTGACGCCAACGTCAATGTCCGCGCCCCCTCCACCCATACCCCCCACCCCTATTGGGAGAGGCGATAGCGGCGCGCGAAAATTAACGCCGGTCGTCGCGCGCATGATCGCGGAAAATAATATTGCGGACGCGGAAATGAAAATGATTCGCGGCACGGGCGAAGGCGGACGCGTCAGCAAAAAAGATATCGAAAACTTTTTGCAAGCGCGCGGCGCGCCGGCAATCGCGTTGCCCGCGTGGGAACAACCCGGCACCGGCGAATTATTTCGCCCAACCGAAGAAGTTTTTGGAAAACCTGCCGCGCCGACCTCATCCCCAACCCCTCTCGCGCATCAAAAAGCGAACGAAGCCGATTTCGCCAAGCAAGGCGCGCGGTTAACCTTCACCGCGTATTTTGTGCAAGCGGTCGTCGCGGGGTTGAAAGATTGGCCGATCGTGAACGCGTCGTACACGGATCAAGGTGTGATGATGCATCGCGATCTGAATGTCGGCATCGCGGTTGCGCTCGAAGATGGATTGATCGTTCCCGTGATCAAAAACGCGGACGATAAAAGTTTGCTCGGCGTTGCGCGCGCGGTGAACGATCTCGCGACGCGCGCGCGCGAAAAGAAATTATCGCCCGACGACGTGCAAGGCGGCACGTTTACGATTACGAATTACGGCGTGTTCGGTTCGCTCTTTGGCACGCCGGTGATCAATCAACCGCAATCCGCGATCATGGGCGTCGGCGCGATTCAAAAACGCGCGGTCGTCATCAACGACGCGATTGCGATTCGCCCGATGATTTATCTCTCGATCACGATTGACCATCGCTTGCTTGACGGCGCGATTGGCGATCAGTTCATGCAACGCGTGAAAAAATTTCTGGAAGAGTATCCAGAGAAGTAAAAAAACCAAAATGCAAAATGGAAAAGGATGCAGAAATTCTTCTGCGTCCTTTTTTTCTTTGTGCTCTTCGCGATCTTTGCGGTGAGAATTTTTCCGCATGTGCTTTACAGTGCGTTGGAATTGATTTATACTGACGACCATTCAAGAGGAAGAGAGCGGTGAAACAACTATCAATTGCTCTTTGCATTTGTGCAATCGCGATTCTCACCGCGTGCGGCGCGCCAGCTGTCACTCCAACGTCGCAACCCGCGCCCAAACAAAAAATCGCGGCGACTGAAGAGCCAACGCGCGCGATTGTTACCGCCGCGCCCAAGATCGCGCCCACGCAAGAACTAACGCGTCTCCTTGCGACGGCGACGCAACAACGCGCCTCACCGACCTCTGCTTCAACCGGCGCGTTGCCTTTATTCGACGTTCACTTACATCAAGTAGACAAAATTTCCGCGTCCGATTTGCTTGCGCTGATCAAGAAAGCCGGCTTTGGCGGCGCGGTGTTGCTCGGTCCGCCAAATACAGATGGCGCGAACACCGTCGCGGCGGAACGCGCGTATCCGGATTTTGTTTTTCCATTTGCGTACGCCGTTTTCAGCACACGTTCGGATCAACAGCAAGTAAT
>JACQEA010000233.1 GCA_016200825.1 Chloroflexota bacterium
CACCAAAGCAAAAAACATTCGCGCCGTCTGCGGAATTCTTTTGGACGAGTACGCTGGACGCGTGCCGGATGAAATTGACGCGCTCGTGCGATTGCCCGGCGTGGGACGCAAGACCGCGAATCTTGTGTTGACACTCGGTTTTGCAAAGTTGGGAATTTGTGTGGACACGCATGTTCATCGCATTACCAATCGCTGGGGTTATGTGAAAACAAAAAACCCCGAGCAAACCGAATTCGCACTGCGCGCGAAATTGCCGCCAGCGTACTGGATTGAAATCAACGACGAACTCGTCGCGCTGGGACAAAATATTTGTCATCCCACCTCGCCGAAATGTTCGATCTGCCCGGTGCGCGCGCTCTGCGCGCGGGTGGGCGTGACGCGCAGCCGATAGGGGTTGCCACAGACGCACACAGAAACACACAGAAAAAATTTCTAAAAATTATTTATGAAGCGAGAAATGACAAAATCGTTTTTTCTGAAATAGCCTGAAATGAAACCTCAAAACATCGTCATTGATCTCGACAACAAATTATTACAAATTAATTGGAACGACCATCACGCGAGCGTGTACGATTTTACGTATCTGCGCCGCGCGTGTCCCTGCGCCGAATGTCAACCGTGGAAAGAACGCGGCGGCGCGCCCGGTGAAATGCCGGACGCGGTGCGAAAGGCAATTGGCGAATTGAAATCGGTGCAAGATGTTTCCGAAGTCGGCGGCTATGCGATTGGATTTACGTGGGCAGACGGACATCGTTATGGAATTTATAATTGGGAATATTTGTTGCAGATTTGTCCGTGTGATGAGCATGCGGGGAAAAAAATCTAATCTTCTAAATTTGCGATTCATCAATGCAAAACAGGACTTTCGCTTGTCATTCTGAGCGGAGCGAAGAATCTCGCTAATTGGAACTCGCGAGACCCTTCGCTTCGCTCAGGGTGACACTCAAAGAATCATTGTGCCGATTTGAGCGAAAGTCCTGCAAAAAATATTCGACTGAATTCAGGAGCAACGATTGCCCGATATCACACAACAACTTTATTTGTGGATTCAACAAATTCAAGCGTCCGCGCAAACCGGGCTCGCGTTCAATCCGAATGCGTACGATCGCGAACGGTATGAAGAATTTTTGAAACTTGCCGCGCGCATGGCGGCAACTGTGAACGGTAACGCGACGCTGGACGCGCAACTCGCCGACGCGCTCGCGCAAAAATGGCGCGCCGAAGTGGGTGAAGGCATTCCCGGTTATGTGACACCGAAAGTTGGTGTTGGCGCGGTTGTGTTCAATGAACGCGATCAGGTCTTGTTGATCAAACGCGTGGAGGGAATGTGGGCGATGCCGACCGGTTGGGCGGAGGTGGGATTATCGCCCGCGGAGGTCGCGGCGAAAGAAGTGCGCGAGGAAACGGGAATGTTGGTGACACCGTTGCGCGTGATTGGAATTTATGATGTCGCCAAAGTCCGCGCCGATTACAGTCCGCATTTCTATAGCATTCTGTTTTATTGTCGGTTGGATGGCGGCGAATTAAGACCGCATCCGGTTGAAACGCAAGGCGCGGGATTTTTTTCGCGCGATCAATTGCCCGCGCCGATGAGCCCGCATATTCTCGCGCGCCTGGAGCTCGCGTGGAAAATTCATCGCGGCGAAGCCAGTCCGGTCTGGTTCGATCAATAAACATTATTCGCAATAATCTTTATCCACGAAAAAATCAAACGATTCTTTCGTGTTTCTTCGTGTGTTTCGTGGACGCCTATTATTATTTCGGATAAAGTTTAGTGATTCATTCAGGAGTTTGATTTTAGTTGTCGCGCGCGCCGCGCATATTCCAATTCTTCCGGTTCATTTGATTCCATCGTCTCGCCGCGCGCGCGCCGCACTTTTTCCGCCACGTAATCCGTATAATTCCCCGCATAGTCGGTACACACTCCATTCTCTAATTCCACCACACGCGTCGCGATGTTATCGAGAAAATAACGGTCGTGCGAAATTACAAACACCGTGCCCGGGAAATCTTCGAGCGCGCCTTCCAACAATTCACACGCGGGAATGTCCAAATTGTTCGTCGGTTCATCGAGCAACAAAAAATTCGCGCCCGCGAGCATTAGTTTTGCCATTTGCACGCGCGCCTTTTCGCCGCCCGAAAGATTTTTGATTTTCTTTTTCGC
>JACQEA010000221.1 GCA_016200825.1 Chloroflexota bacterium
CGACCTTGATGTAAATCCAAATCATGCCGACGAAAAATAAAACATCGCCGATGCGCGTCGTGAGAAATGCTTTTTTCGATGCGTTCGTCGCGCGCACAACCTGCGCGTCGTCAATATGATGCTCGTGCGCATCGCGAATAGACCAAAAACCGATCAACAAGTACGAACACAAGCCCATAATTTCCCAGAACACAAAAAATTGCAACAGGTTCGAGGAAATCACCAAGCCCAACATGCCCGTCGCGAAAAGTGAAATGTACGCAAAGAATCGCGCATAGCGCGGGTCGTCTTCACCGTGCGTTCGCATATAACCGATCGAGTAAATAAAAATCATCAAGCACGTCGTCGTCACCATCGCGAGCGTCACGACGGAGAGTGGGTCAATCAGCCAGCCCATCGTGAACGAGGATTGTCCTAAAGGCAACCAATTTATTTTCGCGATGAACGCGTGCTTGAGTAACTCTGCGCCTTGAGGCAACGCTTCCAATAAAATTCCATACGCGATCACGAGCGCGCCAAAAATTCCCGCGACCGCCGTCCACGCGCTCAAGCGATGATTTTTGCGCGTGACGAACACGATCAGCGTGAAGGCAATAATTGGAAATAGAACGACGAGATACGCGAGATTGAACATCATCATCTCAAATGTGCCAATAGCTCAATGAGCCAATGCGCCAAATCGCATGATGATTGGCTTGATTGGTTCATTGTTGAATTGGCTCATTGATTTACCCTTTCATCAAATTCACATCTTCAACGTTCACCGTATCGCGCGAACGATAAATCGCGATGATGAGCGCGAGTCCTACAGCCGCTTCGGCGGCGGCGAGTGTGATGACAAAGAGCGCGAAAATTTGTCCGGTCAAATCGAACGCGGGATTCGCGGGTTTCACATAGCGCCAAAACGCGACGAGATTGATGTTCACCGCGTTCAACATCAACTCGATGCCCATCAAAATCGCGACCGCGTTCCGCCGCGCGAGCGCGCCGAAAAGCCCGATGCAAAATAATGCGAGCGCGAGAATGAGATAGTTGGAAAGTGGAATCATAAATCCCTTGAACGTCATTGCGAGGAGCGTTTTACGCGACGAAGCAATCTCCAAGTTACAATGGGATTGCTTCGCCCGCAAAGTGCGCGGGCTCGCAATGACGTGTTGTAACTTTATTCCCGCGCGATCACAATCGCGCCAATGAGCGCGGCGAGCAACAACAACGACGCGACTTCAAACGGCAACACGTACGTCGTCATCAACTCGACGCCAAGTTTCGGTACGAGATCGGTGTTCACCGCGAATTCTTTGACGGGCCAATGCGTTCCAATCGCGATAAAGAACAGGATGCCAAAAAGTAAAACTGCCACCGCCGCCGCCGCGAGCCATTGCGAATTGAACGCGGGCAAACCCGCGGTCATCAATCCGCGCGTCAACATCACCGCGAACAAAATCAGCACCGCGATCGCGCCGACGTAGATCAAGATTTGCACGGCGGCGAGAAATTCCGCTTCGAGCAAAAAATAAATCGCCGCGACGCCGACAAAGGCAAGCACCAAGCCCAGCGCGGAATGCAACAAATTACGCGTGCCAACCGTGATCAGCGCGCCCACTAATGTCAGCGCGCCGAACGCGAAAAATGCAAGGTTGGTCAGAAATTCAGGTACCGTCATTGTTTGCTTTGTGGCAATGTCACCCTGAGCGAAGCGAAGGGTCTTGTTAATCGTATTGAAATCAACATGCCATTGGAACGACAAGATTCTTCGTCGCTTCGCTCCTCAGAATGACATTGCGCATTAGAATCCCAACGAATCATAAATTGGCAACAGAACCGTCGTCAAAAAAATATTGACCAACGCGAGCGGCACGAGTACTTTCCATGCAAAGCCCATCAATTGGTCAATCCGAAAACGCGGCAACGTGCCGCGCCACCAAAACGCAATCCAAATCAACGCGTACGTTTTGATCAACAACCACAACCACGGCGGCAAAATGGGTCCTTGCCATCCGCCCAAGAACAGAGTCGCGCCGAGCGCGCACAGAAAAAATAAATTCAGAAATTCGGCGAAATAAAACATGCCAAATTTCATCCCGCTGTACTCGGTGTGATGTCCCGAAACAATTTCCGATTCGCCTTCGGGCAAATCAAACGGTGTGCGATTCGCTTCCGCCATCGCGGCGAGAAAGAAAATAAAAAACGCGATCGGTCCCACCGGAAACGCAAACACAAACCATTGAAATCCGCCCCAGCCGCTTTGCGCGTCCACAATTTTTGTCAGCGACATCGTGCCGGTCAGCAATAGAATGGTCACGAGCGAAAATACTTGCGGCACTTCGTAACTAATAATTTGCGCGACCGCGCGCATGCCGCCAATCAGCGCGAATTTATTCGACGAACCAAAACCCGCCATAAAAATGCCGATGGTTCCGACTGAACCAACGGCGACCACGTACAACAATCCAACATTGATATCCAC
>JACQEA010000222.1 GCA_016200825.1 Chloroflexota bacterium
ACAAATTGCCGATTCGAACGCAATTTATCGCGAAAGAGGAGGCGGTCTGATGAATGCCGCAGAACTCGTCAAGATGGACGACGCCTCGCTGAAAAAACAATTGGACGATTTCGAACACGAACATTTCAATTTGCGATTTCAACGCGCGGCTGGACAATTGACGAATTTGAATCGGCTCGCGCAGGTCCGGCGCGATATCGCGCGCGTGAAAACAATTATACGCGCGCGCGAAATCGTCGCGCGCCGTCCGATCAAGGAGCAGGCGCAATGAGAGAACGTCGCAAAATAATGACCGGTCGCGTGGTCAGCGCCAAGATGACAAAGACTGTTATTGTCGAAGTGGAATATACGCGGCAACATCCACTCTATGGCAAAGTCATGACGCGCGCGCGCCGCTTCAAGGCGCACAACGAAGATCCGCTCGCGCAATTAGGCGACCGCGTCAAAATTATCGAATCGCGACCGTTGTCGCGCGAGAAACGTTGGCGCGTGCAAGAAATCGTTCAGCGCGGTGTCGTTGTAGAACCGATCGCGGAAAAAGAATTGGAATCGTTGCGCGCGAAAGAAGACGCGGATCGAGTTGCCGCGCGCGCAGATCAAGAGCGACGCGCCGCCGAACGGTTGGCAAAATTGGCGGGGGCGGACGCGGAATCGGATAAGAATCAAGAGTCGGAGCGCGCCGAATGATTCAAGCGACCACGCGTCTTAAGGTCGCCGATAACACCGGCGCGCGCGAAATCATGTGCATTCATGTGATGGGCGGCTCAACGCGTCGGTACGGCAAGGTCGGCGATATTATTGTGGCGGCAGTTAAATCCGCAATCCCAACCAGCGCGATCAAAAAAGGCGAAGTGGTGCGCGCGGTGATCGTGCGCACGAATAAAGAGTACGGTCGCGCGGATGGTTCGTACATTCGGTTTGACGATAACGCGGCGGTGATTATTGAAACCGAAAGCGGCAATCCGCGCGGCACGCGAATTTTTGGGCCCGTTGCGCGTGAGTTGCGCGACAAAGGTTTTATGAAAATTGTTTCGTTAGCGCCGGAAGTTTTGTAGGCGGAGTGATTTGTTTATGAATAAGATTCGTAAAGGGGACACCGTTCAAGTTATTACCGGCAACGAACGCGGCAAACGCGGCGAAGTGAACTCGGTGTTTCCGAAAAAACATCTCGTCTTGGTTGGCGGGATCAATCTAATCAAGAAACATCAAAAACGCACGGGCGATGTTCGGACGCAAGCCGGTATTATCGAACGCGAGGCGCCGATTTCGATCGCGAAAATCGCGCTGGTCTGTAAAAATTGCGGCAAAGCGAAACGCGTGCGCATCAAACGCTTTGACGATGGCACGGTGAAACGGATTTGCACGAATTGCGGCGAAGTAGCGGATTAGGACGTGTATGCAAAATCTTCGCCCAGAATTCCAGAGCGATTGGCAACAAGGTTTTTCAACGATACCCGCGGCAATAAAATTTTTTGCATACACGCCCTAGAGGATAGCAATGGCAAAACCAGAACCAAAACCAGCCGAAACAAAAAAACCAACCGGTCCCGCGCCGTTGCCGCGTTTGAAAGAACGTTTTCGAAAAGAAGTGCATCCGACGCTGATGCGCGAGTTCAGTTACACGAACACGATGCAAGCGCCGCGAATTGACAAAGTCATCGTGAACATCGGGATCGGCGAAGCGTTAACGAACGCCAAAGCGCTCGACGCGGCGGTGAGAGATATGACGCTCATCACCGGGCAAAAACCGATTGTGGTCAAAGCGAAAAAATCCATCGCGACTTTTAAATTGCGCGAGGGTCAACCGATTGGAATCAAAACAACTTTGCGCGGTGACCGCATGTATTATTTTCTCGATCGCTTGCTCAATATCGCGTTGCCGCGCCAGCGCGATTTTCGCGGCATCTCGCGCGATGCCTTCGATGGACGCGGCAATTATACGCTGGGCTTGCGCGAACAATTAGTGTGGCCCGAAATTGAATACGACAAGATTGACAAAATCCGCGGGATGGAAATAACGATTGTGACGAGCGCGCGGACGGATGAAGAAGCGCGGCGATTATTGCAATTGATGGGTATGCCGTTCAAACAAGCCTAAGAGCGTCTAAGAAAATGAATTGAGCCGAGAATGTCATTCTGAGCGCAGCGAAGAATCTTGTAGTTTCAACAGGAATTTTGATCGCCAGTGAAGCAACAAGACCCTTCGCGGAGTTTACACTGAGCGTAGCGAACGTGCTCAGGGTGACAATGTGATTCATTTTGTTAGAGATTCCAAGTTGTTGGCTCTCCAATTAGCGGGAGGCAGTGCGTGGCAAAAAAGTCAATGATCAATCGAGAGTTGCATCGCAAGTACAAAAATCGCGTGCGGAATCGTTGCGCGATGTGTGGACGCTCGCGCGGCTATATGCGCCGCTTCAAGTTATGCCGGATTTGTTTTCGCGGCGAAGCGGTGCAGGGACATATTCCCGGCGTGATCAAATCGAGTTGGTGAGTCCGAATTTAGTTGAAGGAGCAGGAAACGATGACGAACGATCCCATCGCCGATATGCTCGCGAGATTAAGTAACGCGGCAGCAATCAAACATCCTCAAGTCGCGATGCCCGCGTCCAAATTACGCGTCGCGGTCGCGCGCATTTTGAAGGATGAAGGTTATTTAGACAAGCTGGAGATTTCCAAAGAAAAGCCCCAGGCGATGTTGCGCGTCTGGTTGCGCTATGATGATCGCCGCCG
>JACQEA010000031.1 GCA_016200825.1 Chloroflexota bacterium
TTCGCCGAAAAATTATTGGCGGCTGGAATATTTCCAATCGTCTACATTCTCCGTCACGATCCACCGCCAAACGATTCGCCCGAACCGAATCCCGGACATATCGGTTCAGCCGAAGAAGAAATTATTCGCCGACTTATTCGCGCGGGTGTGCGATATTTTGAAACCAATACGGAACCGGATCGCGCGCGCGAATGGAAACAGCAAGCCATGCCACCGGATCCGCTCGAGCGCGCGAAATTGGTCGCGTTGAATTGGTTGTTTGACGCGCGTTTTATTTTGGACGCGGGCGGATTGCCCGCGTTGCCCGCCGTCAGCGCGGGCGGTGAATTAAATTTGTTAGGCGCGCTCGCGGCGATGGGTCGCCAAGATATTTTGTTGGAAGGCGTTTGGCTTGCCCTGCATAATCGCGCGAGCAATCGCCCGCTAAATTATCCGGACGATGCTGTCCATCGCACCGGACAATTGCTCACGCGCGAACAATATGAAATGGGCGCGTTCACGGAATGGGCGTGGTGGAACAATCATCTCGCGCGCGCCCAAACGCAGGACGAAATCAATGCCATCCGCACATCGGAAAAAAATCCCACGCAAACTCTCGCGCAAGACCACGCGTGTTTTCGCGAGTACGAATATTACAATCAACTTGCCGCAAAATATTTGGGCCGATCAATTCCGATTCTGAGTACCGCGTCCGGATATATCGTCGGCGCGCGCGCGGATTCGCGATATCCGCGCATCACGCCTGCTCTGCAACGCGATGGCACGCTCGCGTTATTTGATTTCATGCAACGCCAAGCGCCCGATTATTATTTCGCCGCGCTCGCGGGCTGTTTGATCGAATCGCCCGGTGAAGAAATGAACGCGTGGCACAGTTCGTTTTGGCATCGCACTTTTAATACCGGCAGTGATGGCTCGGCAGGAATTCCAACCGTCGCCGTGCCAAACTCAAATCTCGGTTTACATTTGCCGGTCATTGACGCGGTGCAATCAATGCCAAATCTCGCGCGACGATTACCGGGCATGCAACCCGCGCCGCCGATTGCAAAAACCGAATCGCGCGCGATCAATCCGGCGCGCGATGAGATCGCGCCGCGACCGGACGACCCAACGCGCGCGCTCGTGCGTTACACCATTCAACCGGACGACACGCTGTACAAAATCGCGCGACAATTTGGCACGCGCGCGGAAACGATCGCGCAACTGAATGGAATGACGTCGCTGAATTTGATCCACGCGGGCGAAATCATTTTGATCCCGCCACGCGTTGATGCCAACCAAAAATTTTCCGCCGTTCCGCTTCCACCCGCGCCTGAAACCGCGATGCCCGCGCGCGATGCAACCTCATCCGCGCGCCGCGACGAATTTGAAATAGATTGGGATCCGCGTTTGGACGCGGTGAATGTGCGCGTCGAAGCGGCGCGCGTAGAGCCGGGCAAAAAATATTGGCGCTTGATTCGCGCCGAATATAAAAGCCCGGAAGAGGCTGGCGGCAAACATCAAGTCACTTTTCTTTTGCGCGACGAAAATCTTCGACCCTGCGAGAATCATAAAGTTTGGCAGGGCTGGCCCGAAGACAAAACCGACGCGACTACGGACGCGCGCGGCGAGGCGAACATTCCCATTTGGGCGTCGTACGCGCCGGAGAAAGAAAGCGGTCCGTACAGCGCGTGGGTAGATGGCTTGGCTAGCGATCGCGTCGCGGGAATGGGATTGCCGCTCAAGCGCCGCGTGAATTTTGTGTTGACGTGGCAACGAGTTAGTGGATGACGGAATTCAAACTCCGCGTGCGCGCGCTTGTCATTGCGATTGGATTCGCAGTGATGGTCGGAATTGGCGGGGGATTATTTTTCGGATGGATCGTGTGGCCCGTTCAAATTACCAACGTGGATTTAGCGGATCTCAAAACCGTCGCGCAAGATGATTATATTTTACTCGTCGCCAAAACTTTCGCGTACGATCAAGATGTAGAGCAAGCCCGCGCGCGGCTCGCGTTATTGAATAAAGCGCGGGTCGAAGATTACGTTGCCGCGCGCGCTCAAAAATATCGCGCCGATGATCCCGACGCCGGGTATCTCGCGAATCTCGCGCGCGCGTTAGGATCGCGCGAAGTAAAAATCGCGCAGATCGTTGCGACATCCATTCTGCCTTCACAAATCGCCGAGACCGCGACGTTGGTATTTTCCGAATCGCCAACTCTTGCGCCAACGATTACTCCAACGTACACTATTACAACCGCGATAACGTCATCGCCTGCGCGAACTGCAACTCGAACGCGCACGCCCGCGCCGCGCGCAACCGCGACGACAAAACCACCGGTCGCACAACCTGTTGGCGGAACGGTTTGGCTTCCAACTTTTCCGGCTGAATGGCCCAACGGTGTGCAATTTCAAAACGCAAATGTTTCACCCGGACAAAAATATTGGCATTTGGCTCAGGCGCTGTATTGCGACTTGCGCGATATGCGTTTTGATTGCGGCACTAAACCCGGCGGAGTTGATGGGATCGGCATCTATGTTTCGTTGATCGGTGGAATTGCGCCGTTGATTCTCAACGGCACTCCGGCGAATCTCGAAGATAAATCGTTGGATGCGCAATGTCAGTGCACTTATTCGCTCGATTTTCCAAATGGACAATCTATCAAGATCGGAAATTTTCCGAGCGATACAATCAGCGGGCTAGCGTTGAATAGTGTTAAGACGCAAATTCCGCAAACACATGTCAGATATTTTTTGACTTTTCAATTGGTGACGCGTTAATTATTTTAACGCCTCCTCCATGCACGGCTTGTGCAAAGTCTATTGACAAACCGCGTAACACCCAACGCGTCATTGCGAGGAGCATTTTTTGCGACGAAGCAATCTCCAAGTTACAAGGAGATTGCTTCGCTTCGCTCGCAATGACGTCGAGCGGCTGACTTTGCACAAGCCGTGCTCCTCCATGCTATTTCATTGACGAATATTTAGAGAATGAGTATACTAGAAGTATGAAAGTGAAAACAACAATTTCTATTTCTGACGCGCTTTTAAGAGCCATAGACCGAAAAATCAAATCCAAACATTATCGTTCGCAGTCGAGCGACAAGGATATTATCAACAAACACGCCGACGAACTCAATCGAGAAGCCGAAGACGTTCTTAGTTACCAAGTGCTTCTATGAAACGTGGCGAAACTCTATCGAGTTGAAAATCCAAACGCGCGAGACCCCAAACGCTCGCGCGTTTTTGTTATCGTAAGTCGGCAAGAATTGATTGACTCGCGATTTTCAACAGTCATCTGCGCGCCGATTTACTCTTCTCATCACGGTTTATCCACTCAAGTCCAAATCGGAATCGAATTTGGGTTGAAACACGATAGCAGTATTCATTGCGACGAATTGGTCAGTCTCACCAAATCACTCCTGACTAATTTTATCAGCGCGCTCTCCTCCGAAAAAATCGAAGAACTAGGTCGCGCTTTGCGATTCGCCGTTGACATTGGCGAATAGAATTCTTAACAGCTCAAATCCCCAGCGATAAAACCATTCTCCGTGCGCGGCAAATACAACTTGCGCCACGATTTTTTTCGCGCGCAAGTGCAACCCCAGCCGACTCCACGCAATTCGCCGCTCGTAATTCGCAAACGAAAAATTTTCGCGACGCAACGCGTCTAACGCCGCGTCTGCCGCGAGAATTCCAAAATGAATCGCGTGCGAAATGCCTTCGCCGAGCAACGGTTCGGTTCCCGCCGCGTCACCCGCGAGCAAAACGCGCGGCGCGGAATGTTTGGCGCGCGGATCATACCAGCGTTCGGGATGCCCCATCAAGTGAACATCATCCAACTCTACCGCGCGTTGCGCCAATGCATTTTCAAATTCGCGTTTCAAGTCCGCGCGCGGCGCGTGCGGATAAACGCGCGCATCGAAAATGCCGCGATTCATCGTCGGCACATTTTGCTTGACGCTCGGAAAATCCCAATAATATCCTTGCACGCCGTGTGCAATCGGCGTGAAATCAAAAACTGCGGTATGGTTTTCAAATTCAAACGCGCGCGCTGAATCCACTGGCGTGAGAATCTCCATCAAACGCGATTTGCGATCCCAGCGTTCCAAGCCTATTTTTTTTCGCGCGATACTATTCGCGCCATCCGCGCCAATGACGATTGCGACGCGCGCGAGCGCGGTATCAAACTCTTCGCGGCGCACCACGCGAAAAATATTTTTCCAGCGCAACACTGCGCTGGAATTTTTGTACCGAAATTGAATCGCGTGAATTGGAAACGACGGTACGTCAACCCGCGCACCCAATCGCGCGAGTAAATTATCGGCGTGCGTCGTCACGCCACCCGCGCACAATTTTGCGCGCGGAAAGTTTGCTTTTTCAAGCACCAGAATCTTTCGCGCGAGATCAGGATCGCGTTGTGCAATCCTCAGCGCGGCGGACGATCCCGCGGGGCCCGCACCGATGATTACGATTTCAAATTCGTTATTCATTCACTGACCCAAGTCCATTCATGGCTCGACGCGTCAAGGCGATTGCTTCGCCGCTCCGCGGCTCGCAATGACGGGACGGATTGCAGGCGCGGCTTGGCGATTGACGAGCGCAACGCCGGCGATAATCAACACCATCGCGACGATCGCTTCGATTTCGATTTTTTCATTCAACAACAACGCGCCCCATATCACGCCCGTGATCGGAATCAAATAAGTCACCAGCGACGTGCGTGTTGCGCCGGTGTTTTCAATCAGCCAATAGTACAGAATATACGCAATCGCGGTTCCCAAGAGCGCGAGAGTCAGCAATGAAAAAATCGCGGCAGGCGAGGGTTGTAATGCGAACGGATTATTGAAAAGTAAACTGAACGGCAACATCATGGCGGCGGTGGATGCCAATTGTCCGGTCGACGCGACGACGTGCGACATGCCCATCAAATTTTTCCGCGCGATAATTGTCGCGAGCGCGTAGCTGGCGGCAGAAACGACGATACCGAACTCGCCCCAAAATTCAATTTGAAGTCCGCGCCGCAATTCGGGCAAAAATAAAACACTCACGCCAATAAAGCCAACAAGGATTCCCAATGTCTTGGGTAACGTGATGCGTTCATCGCGCGTCGCGAAATGCGCGATGATGACGGAAAAGACCGGCATCGCGGCGGTGAGAATCGCGGCGAGTCCGCTCGAGATGTGCGTTTCGCCCCACGTGATCAACGTGTACGGAATCACGCCGTTGAAAATTCCCATCGCGATCAACGCGCGCCACGTTTTCAAATCGCGCGGAAATTTTTCAGCGCGCAAACGCATCGCCGCGTACAGCGCGCCCGCGGCAATGAGCGTACGCCCTTCTACAAACGTAAACGGCGGAATTTCCGCGCCGCCGACTTTGATAAACATATAACTCGCGCCCCAGATCGCACCGAGCGATAACAAGATTGTCCAGGCAAACATTGTCTCTCCATTTTCCGTTTTACGATTTACGATTTCGTTTTTGCTATTTTCCAATCACGTTTTGCGCCAACCACATAATCGTCAGACCGGCAAAAATCGTTAGCAATATTTTTCGCGTCGTTGCTGCGATGATCACCGCCGCGATACCCGCGATGAAACGCGGAGTTGCGAGTTCGAATGAAATGCCGTCGCCACGCGCAAATAAATCGGGCGTGACCAGCGCGGCAAAAACCGCGACCGGCACATAATGCAACACGCGCTCAAACAATGGATGAGGTTCGCCGTGCGCGAGCAGCGGCAAAATCATATAGCGCGCCGCGAACGTAACGAGCGCCATTCCAAAAATTAAAAACGCCAGCTCCATTCTTCTCCTCTGAAAACTGGACACTGATTAACACAGACGAACACTGATTGTTTCTGTGTTGCGCCTTCGGCGTGTGTTCGTCTGTGTCCAACTGAATTTCATTCAACTGGAAGCAATCGTTTCGGATTTCGGAGATTGCGGAATCGCCGCGCGCTTCGTAAGGAAATATTCGACAATGATCCCAACCGAAATTCCCGCGCCGATCGCGAGCAACAATCCTAATTTGCTCGGCAATGCAAACGCGATCACCGCGACCGCGCCCGCAATCAGCGCGCCCGCGAGATCTGCGCGCGATTTGATTTGGGGAATCAGAATCGCGATGAACATCAAGGTCGCGGCAAAGTCGAGACCGAGCGCAAGTGGATCTCCGAGCAAATTTCCAAACGCATAACCTATCAGCGTATCCAGTTGCCAGGGAAAATACATCGCGAGATTCGCGCCGAGAAAGTACCCCAGCTTGGTGTTCACACTCCCGCGCGTTTCATCGCGATAATGCGTCATAACCATCGCGTACGATTCATCGGTCGTCGTCGCCGCGAGAAACGCGCGCCCGCTTTCTCTTAGTTGCCTTGTGTAACCCGAAAGGCTCGCGGTATAGAGCGCGTGACGCAAATTGATCACGAACGTCGTCAAAATAATAAACGGCGCCGCCGCGCCCGCCGCGATCAATTTCACCGCCGCGAATTGCGACGCACCCGCGAACACAATCGCGCTCATCAGAATCGTCGCCCATAACGGCAAGCCGATCCCGCGCGCGAGCACGCCGAACAACAAACCGAATGGCGCAGAACCAATCGCAAGTGGAATAATATCGCGGAC
>JACQEA010000223.1 GCA_016200825.1 Chloroflexota bacterium
TTGGGGACGAGCGCGGTGTGCCAATCGTGACAATGAATCAGGTCGGGCTGAAAATTCAGACGCTTGCACATTTCCAGCGCGGCGCGCGCGAAAAAAATAAATCGTTCCGCGTCGTCGGGATACATATAAATCCCGTCGCGGTCGAAAAATTTTTGGTTGTCAATGAAATACGCCGGCACATCCGCGCCTAGTTTGCCTTCTAGAATCGTCGCGTCGTCATGATGGCGATCGAGCGGCACGGGAAACGCGTCCATATGTTTTTGCAAATTGAAATGCATCGCGTCGATGCGCGCATAGCGCGGCATCGCCACGCGCACATCGTGTCCGAGCGCGCGCAACGCTTTGGGCAATGATCCCGCGACATCCGCGAGCCCGCCCACTTTGGCGAACGGCGCGATTTCCGCGGAGAGGAGAAGAATTTTGAAAGAAGCGGTCAACGAACTGCCTCGTGCTTTTCCATCCATGCGGGTTTCAAATCATAGTACAGGACATCGGGATCAATGTCCGCGCCATTCTCCCAAACAATCGTTCCTCCTTCAACTTTGACGGAGCGAAAGACTTTAGGATCATTGCGAATAGTTTCAAAAACGGGACCCCATAAGAACGGTTCGAGGTCAATTACTCTGACTGTGCCATCATCAAAGCCAAGCCGTACCTGAAATTTTTCCAAAGGCACGACGCTCTTGACGCGGACAAGCGCTCCGAGTTTTTTCATGTCATCCTCCAGTTCAATCTAACGGGTCTATTTTGGAAAGCGGCAATTCGTCTCGCGCTCTTTCCCAATTCGCAAATAGTTCGTCTCGATGCAATGTCGCCCATTCGACAACAAGTGCATGAACTCGGCGCGGTAAATTGCCGCGCGAAATATTCAATGTGATTATTTTCATAGACGGCTTCATATTCTCCGTACTCGGCATGAAAATGCGCAGGAGCGTGGTCATTGAAATACATCTTGATGACGATACCCAAAAATTCGCTGATTTGTGGCATACGCTTTACCTACCAAGATGATACTGTTGTTGGAACTTCGGTCAATTCTTCCACCACCGCATCCGCTTGCCATTCTGGATCATTCACTTTATCGTCGGGAATTTTCTGCCACGCTGCGTTGTCGCCGCGATCGATCAAAATCGCACGCATGCCCGCGCGGTGCGCGCCGACAATATCATAGCGCGGCGCGTCGCCGACGTACGCGATTTCGCGCGGCGGCAGATTCCACAACTTTGCCGCCCACTGAAAAATTTTTGGATCGGGTTTGCGCCAACGCGGTTCTTCCGCGCTCGAACGAATCGGATCGAGATACGGCGCGAATTCCAAGCGCGCGCACGCGCGATGCACAATCCCGACATCGTCCGCGTTCGAAATTGCGCCGACGCGATAACCGCGCGCGCGAAGAGTTTGCAAGGTCGCAACCGCGTCGGGATACGCGTGCCACGAATTTTCCGCTTGCGCGAAATAAATTTCAACTGCGCGTGTCACCACTCCATCGCGCGCGCCCACGCCCAGTTGTTCGAGCGTTTGCGCGAGCGCGTCTGCAACAGTGCACTCGATCAAAGTTTCTTCCGCGCGCTTCCAACCCATTTTGCGCTGTTCCAAAAAACGCGCGGGAAAATCTGAGGGAACGGAAATTTTTTGCGCGTTCAAATGCGCGATCACCGCCGCGCTTCCGCGCGCGTCCGCGTCCTCAAATTTGCCGTCAAAGTACATTAGGGTACTGCCGATGTCGAAGAGAATGCCCTTAATCATAATTCTTCAATGACAAATGACGAATGACCAATGCCCAAAAATTTAGTCATCGCGCGTGTTATCAATTATCGCGCGGAGAATGCGCGCGAGTTCATCCGCTTCTTGTCGCATCGCGATCGTTTCTTTGTCATTCGGGATGATCTCCGCCACAATCAATCCAAGCCAGTACCGCGTTTCTTGCGCTTCTTTCCTAGCAATTCCCATTTTATGTTTGAAATCTTTTTTCGATTCGGCCGCATCCGCTTCTTGAACATTCGCGCCAATAGACGTGCCCGATCTCAGAACTTGCCGACCCAATTCTATCGCGGCGAGTCTACGCGGCAACCGATCAACTAATTTGATAATGCGAACACTAAACTTGAACGTCCGCTCCTGAATATTTCTGGGAGAATATTGCGTCATCGCAACCTCCTTTGTGATTACGAATTTGTCATTTGCACATTCACCATTTCCATTTGTCAATCTCTTTTGTCATTCGTCATTTGTTCATTTGTCATTTCCCATTCAATACCCATTCTCTTTGCTAACAAGATTTAACAACTCTTCTCCGCCAATATACCGCCGCAAATTTTCGGCAAAGAGCGCGAGCGCGCGATCATTATAATGCGGCGTCGCGGCGGAAACGTGCGGCGAGAGAATCACATTCTCCATCGCCCACAACTCGCTCTCTTGTGGCAACGGCTCGTGCGCGAAAACGTCCAGCCCCGCGCCCGCAATCCAATTTTCTTTCAACGCGCGAATCAGCGCGCGCTCGTCAATAATTTCCCCGCGCGCGATATTGACGATGAACGCGCTCGCTTTCATCGCGCGCAATTCGTTTTCGCCGATCATGCCGCGCGATTCATTCGTCAGCGGCGCGGCGACGAGGACAAAATCGGATTGCGCGAGCAGATCGCGCGTTTGCGCGGGCGTGAACCACGCGTCGGGAATTTCGCCGCGCGGGTCGCCCGTGCCCGCTTCAATATAGCCGCGATCTTGTTTCACGCCCGTGCGCGTCAACGCGAGCACGCGCATTTGAAAACCATTTTTCGCGATGCGCGCCGCATGCCGCCCGATGCTGCCGTACCCAATCACGCCGATTGTTTTCCCGTGCAGTTCGACGCCGCGCAAATCGCGAAAGGCTTGGCGCGCCCATTCCGCGCGCGTTTGAAAATGCAGGAGACGCGGGACGCGCCGCGCGAGCGCGCGCAACAGCGCGATCGAAAATTCGCCGATGGGAATCGCGTGAATGCCACTTGAATTAGTAATCAAAATATTCGTATTGACGAGCGGATGATCTTGCAAACGATTCACGCCCGCGCTCAAGAGTTGCGCCCATTTCAAACGCGGCGCGCGCGCCAGATCGCGCGGGGGAATGAAACCGTAAAAAATTTCTTCATCGCCGTCAAACAGCGCGGCGGGGTCATTCGCTGACGCGCCGTCAAAAGTTTTTTGCGCCAGCGTGATATTCGGCGCAACCGCGCGCAAACGCGCGAGTTGCTCTTCCGTGAACCGATGCGCGATCAGAATTTTCATGCTGAACTATTATACAGGAAATAAAATTTAGACGCAATGAATTTTTTTCAAACTAGGACTCCCAGCCCACTACTCGCGCGAAATGTTCTGTGCTATAATCGTTGCGCGTGAGGAGGTGAACAAAAATGTCACAACCCGAACCGACCAATCAATCGCGATGGCTCGTTATCGGCGCGCTGGGATGCGCGGTGTTTTGCGTGTTGCTGATTGTTGTCGCGGGCGGCGCGTATTTTCTTTTTGGCTCGCCATTCGATTTCTTCTCGCAATCACCCGACTCAACGCCGCGATCGGTATTTGTCGCGCCAACCTCTTCCTTCGCGCCTGTACCTTCCGCCACAACGCGAACAGTACCTGCGCCGATTCAACCCGCGATTTCTCCAACTCCAACCCCGACGCGCGTTGCCGCCGCGTCCACCGGCAAGATCGCGTTTAGCGTTGCGCGCGGCGACCGTCCGGAAGATAAATATGTTTTCATTATGAATGCCGATGGCACCGGCGTCAAACAAATTTTAGATCGCGCGTCGGAACCAACCTTTTCGCCGGACGGAAGCAAGATCGCGTATTATCATTGGACGGATGGCATTTATATCGCGAATGCCGATGGCGCGAATCAGAAAAAAATTTTGGGCGATACGTTCGTCGGATTTATCGAATGGTCGCACAAAGGCGATCTGCTCGCGATTTCCGCGCAGCCGGGCGGTCAAGGCAATATCGTCATCGAGGTGATCACGCCCGAAGGCGCGAACCGCCGCCTGATTGTGATCGGCGAAAGTCCGGCGTGGTCGCCGGATGATAGTGAATTGATTTTTCATACGTGCCGCGATAATCGGTGCGGCATTTACAAAGCGCGCGCCACCGGCGGCGATGCGGTCGCGCTGACAACCGATGACGGCGGATTGCCGGTCTGGTCGCCGGATGGAAAACAAATCATTTACCAAAAAGATGTGGACGGCGTCAAGCAATTGTTTAGCATGAACGCCGACGGTTCAAATCGAAAACAAATCACATTTGGCGCGGCGATACATGTGGACGCGGTATTTTCATCCGACGGACGATTTATTTTTTATCGCGCGACTGAAGGCGGCACGTGGGGCATTTGGCGGATGAACGCGGACGCGACGAACCCAATCAAATTGATTGACAATGTTCGTGGGTGGAATCGCCGCGTTATTTTTCTTGACGCGCAACGCAACGAGTGACGCGCGCAGCGCGCCGATCAAATTGGTTGACGGAGTGCCGCCGGTTAATTTTGCCTTGGAAAAATTATCCGTAGCGCGTTGAACGCATTTCACATTGAAGGAGAATGCCATGCGCCAAAATAAATTCACCGACTATGCGCCGCGCGCGGACGTGATCGCGATTTTTCTTTTGATTATTTTTTTGTCAGCCGCGTGCGGCACTGCGACGCCGACAACCGCGCGTCCCATCGCGACTGCGCCGCTTGTCCTCGCAACGAGCGCGCCTCCACCGCCGGTTATTATTCCCACGTCAGTAATTAGTCCGACGATTGCAATCACCGGCACGCGCGCCACCGCGACCGTTGCGGTGACAACGACGCGCGCTGCGCCCGCGATTCCAACGCGCACGCCCACGCCGAAGCCCGCGACGTTGAGCGGACGCATCGCGTTCGATGTGGTGACCGCAGAGGGCGCGCAATTTCATCAAGTCCACACCGCGAATGTGGATGGCACGAACGCGCATCAAATTCTCACGGGCGCGACCTTCGGAACGCTTTCGCTTGATGGCGCGCGCGTCGCGTTCTTTTCAGTCGCGGGGAGTGGACGCAATGAAGGCGCGTACGTCGCGGATTCAAAC
>JACQEA010000224.1 GCA_016200825.1 Chloroflexota bacterium
TCCAAGCGTTGATTCAATCCTTCCAAATCATCCGCGTACGCAATCGGCGCGGTCTGTTGCATGCGAATTAATCGCGCGCGTTGTTCTTCATACGCGCTGGCAATGAGATTCCGCACGCGCTTGTCAATCTCGCGCCGCTGATCTTTCGCGCGATAGCCCACCGTTGGCGAGGTCGCGGATGCCATTTCCAAAACGCGTTGTTCCAAATTACTCATCACCAACTCCTTTTATTTCTGCGGCGGCGCGGGCGTGGCGCGCGTTTGCGGCGCATCTTGCGGCACAAATAATTCGACCGCGCAGTACGGACATTTCACAATCCCTTTGCCCACAATTTCGCGAATGCCGCCGCAATTAGGACATTTATTGCTTCCCACATTCGCGGCGTCGTTTCCGTAAAACATTCCTTCTTGCCAATTAATAAATCCGCTGAACAAACTTTGATTCACCAATTCATAAATCGCGTTCTTGATTTGATCGCGCGTCATTTTCATTTCGATTGCCGCCGCGCCGACCGAAATTTTTCCCGCGGATTGAATCATGCCCAAGAGCCGTTCTTTTTGTTGAACGTCTGCCATTTCTTTGGCTTCTTGCGAACCTTTGACGACGAGAAAAATTCCAACTCCGCCGAGCAACAATAATGGCACAACCCCAAACAGCGCGATACCTAAGACCGCGCCCGCGTTGCTCAAACCAGCCGGTCCCGAACCTGCCGCGCCGAGTCCAAGAAAAAGTGTCACGACACCGCAAATCAAAACGCTGGCAACAATTAGCACAATCCCAATTGTGCGCCCCACAAATCCTCCCGAATTATTTTCAGAAACGAAGTGCAAGATTTATCGCGAGAAAAAAATCGCGACATGCAATTGCAGAAATCCAAAATCGTAAATCATAAATCGTAAATCTTGTATCATCCAAATCCCGACGATCCTCCACCGCCGCTACTACCGCCACTACTTCCTCCACTGCTAAATCCGCTGCCACCGCCGCCGCTAAAACCGCTGTTACTTGGCGCGGGCGTGCTGACCAATGTTGACGCGGTCGTATTTAGCATCGAGAAAAATCCGGTCGTCATCGAATCCAAGCCGCGAAACATTCCGCTCGCGGCGCGATCGAGCGAAGGCATTTCGCCCGCGCGATTTGTCCCACCGCCCGTACCGCTTTCGCGATCCATCGCCGCCATTCCGCGATCGTTTGAACGATAACCTCCGCCATAATAGCCGCCCGGCGGATAATAGCCGGTATCGTACTGATACCACGCGGGCGCGGGCGTGCCAACTTGCGCGAATTTTTGGACGAACGATTTTTCCAAACCAAATGTGATCGCGTACGGTAGATATTCATCAAATAGTTCTTTGGCTTGATCGAGCTTGGTAAACTTCTCGATGCTTTCCAGATAGCGTTTGAACGCCGCCCATTTTGCGCGTTCACTCGCGCCTTTTGGAGTTCGGCGCGGCATGAATGGACTGAGGATAATCAATCCAATCGCGGCGAAGAAAAATCCAATCGGCATACACATTGCGAACGGCGCGACGTCAACGAAATCGCTCAACAGCTCAAAGAAGACGCACCCAAATAAAATTGCCAACATCAGCGCGGCAAATCCAAGTCCCGCGTAAAAACGACGCGTGCTTTGGGGATTGCCGTAATAAAATCCCATCTTGGTGACGTCGGCGTACATTTGGTTCTTGATTTCGCCGATGGCAGTGTAAAATTTTTCTTTCAGTTCCGATAAATCTACCGCGTTCAATGTGCCGAAAATATTTTTCAATACGGTCCGCTCATACGGTCGCAACTTGAAATCGTCGCCGATTTTCTCAAACGCGAAATCCAATTCGCCGGTCGAATCTTTTTTCTCGGTCATTTTCAAAATGCCGCGGCGCGCCAGATCAACCAGCGTCGCGAGAATATCTTTTAGATCCGCGCTTTCGTCAATCAAAGTGCCGACGACGCCCGGTGGTAGATCGGAGGGCGGTTTGTTGGTTGAGGCAACTGCGACAACAGAAGGATCGCGCCCCTTGACGTACCACAAAACGTACAACGATAACGGACCCGTGATCAGAATCACGACACCGAGAAAAAGGAAAAATAAATTGAAAACTTGCGCATCATTTTCGCGTTGGGCGCGATCGGACACTAAGCGATCTGCCTCGGCTTGCCAAGGCGGCGGTGGCGCGGTGATCGCGCCGTGCGGGAATTGTGCGCGCACTTCGAGAGTTTCATTTGCCGCTAATGATTTGATGGTTGCGAGGATAGTATTTCCGTTCGGAATGGATATTTGCGCGCGCGATAAACTGGCAACGGCTTTGATTTGATCGGGAGAAAAGGTGGATGGAAGATGAATCGTCGCGGTGATGCTAGAAATATCATAACCCTTTTTTCCTTCGATCACCTCGGGCCAAAACTGATCGCCGTCATTGTACTGGCGCACGACACCTTGCATTGTGTAGCTAACCGTAAACGTGCGCGATTGATTCACCGTCGTGGGAAAAAACCATTTGACGAATTGCTGATTATTTTCTTGATACGTGAAAAACGTATTCGGATCATTGCTGGTTGTTGGGCGATACGCTTGATTATTTTCCGAAACTGAGAAATCGGTGACCGCCGTCACGTTTTGCAAACCGACGGCGCGAAAGGCAAAAGTAAATCCCGGTGTGCCAGAAAATTGCACTTGCCACGTTTCAACAAAGCGCGCGTCGCCGTTTTTTAGAATTGTAATATCCGCGTCGCGGCGCGGGACCGCGACCGAGCGCGATTGAGATTGTGCGCGCGCCGGCACGGTAACCACGAGGAGAGAAATTGCGAGAACAAAAAGTGTAAGCGCGCGGAACATGCGGAGGGAATGCATTGGATCTCCTTCTCAATTGGACGCGCGTAATTATATGTTACTTTTTGTGAAAAGAAAAGCCGCATTTTTTGACATAGTGAATTGCCGATGATAAGATGCGCCGAATGAATTTCCAACTCCTCAAACAACTTTTGATCCCCGGTCAAACAAAAATTGTAATGATCGTCATGGATGGTCTCGGCGGATTGCCGCGCGAACGCGGTGGAAAAACTGAACTCGAATCCGCGCGCAAACCCAATCTCGACGCGCTCGCGCACGAATCAATTCTGGGCATTGCCGACCCGGTTGCGCCCGGGGTTACGCCCGGCAGTGGTCCGGGACATCTTGGTATTTTCGGCTACGATCCGCTCGAGTACGAAATCGGCCGCGGGGTGTTAGAAGCGTTGGGAATTGATTTTGAGTTGGGCGCAAACGATGTCGCCGCGCGCGGAAATTTTTGCACGATAGACGCGGCGGGAAAATTGCTCGATCGCCGCGCAGGAAGAATCGCAACCGAATTGAATTTAGAACTGACAAAAATTTTGCGGACGATCAAATTGCCGCGCGCGCAAATTTTTGTCGAGACGGTCAGGGATTATCGTTTTGTGTTTGTGCTGCGCGGAAAAGGATTGGGCGACGCGCTTTCGGAAACCGATCCACAACGCGTAGGTGTCGCGCCGCTCCCGGTCAAAGCGCTCGATGCAAAATCGCGCGTCAGCGCGAATCTGGCGAACGCGTTTATCGCGCGCGCACATAAGTTACTCGCGGACAAACAACCCGCGAACATGATTATGCTGCGCGGTTTTGCCAAACGGCCAACGATTCCAACTTTTCAAGAGGTGTATGGATTGCGCGCCGCCGCGATCGCGATTTATCCGATGTATCGTGGGTTGGCGCGCACGCTCGGTATGCAAACACTAACGGTCGCGGGCGAAACTTTGGCCGACGAGTTTACCGCGCTTGAAAAAAATTGGAATACATTTGATTTTTTTTATTTGCATGTCAAGAAAACCGATTCGTCCGGCGAAGACGGCGACTTTGAAAAAAAATCGCGCGTGATCGAAGAGCTCGACGCGCAACTGCCGCGTTTGCGCGCGCTCAACCCGGATGTGATTGTTGTCGGCGGCGATCATTCAACGCCGGCAATTTTGAAAGCGCATTCGTGGCATCCCGTGCCGGTGTTATTGTATTCTAAATATTGTCGCGCGGACGGCATCGCGGAATATGGCGAACGCGCGTGCGCGCGCGGCAGTTTGGGCCGCGTGCGCTCAAAAGAATTGATGCCGCTCGCGCTCGCCAACGCGTTACGCACCACAAAATTTGGCGCGTGAAAAAAAATGCTCACCGCAAAGAACGCAGAGAACGCGAAGAAAAAAATCTCTCTGCGAGCTCTGCGGTGAGATTCGAAGATACAAATGCGCATCGAATCCATCGAACTACGTCATATCAAGATTCCGTACCTCACGCCTTTTCAAACTTCATTCGGCGTGGGCGTCGAAAACGATCACACGATCATCGCGATCAAGACCGATGGCGTGATAGGGTGGGGCGAATGCGTTGCGAGCGCCGAGCCGTACTATTCCGCGGAAACCGCGCAGACCGCGTGGCATGTTCTCCGCGATTTTATTATTCCGAGTTTGCTGGGAAAAAATATTTCGTCGGTGGACGACGCGTTAGCGTTGATGGCGCGCGTGCGCGGTCACAATATGGCAAAAGCCGGAGTGGAAGCCGCGTTGTGGGACGCGTTCGCGAAACAAAAAGAAATTTCGCTCGCTAAAATTCTTGGCGGGACGCGCGATGAAATTGTCGTTGGGGTGAGCATCGGCTTGCAGCCCTCCGTTGCTGATTTAGTAAAACGCGTGGCAGGTTACCTAAGCGAAGGATATGCGCGCATCAAAATCAAAATCGAACCCGGGCGCGATGTGGAACTCGCGGCGGCGGTGCGGAAAGAATTTCCGAATATTTTATTGCAAGTTGATGCGAACTCGGCGTACTCACTGCGCGATATTGCGCGTTTGCGTCCACTCGATCAATTTAATTTGCTTTTGATCGAACAGCCGCTGGGCTACGACGACATTTACGATCATTCTAAACTTGCGCGCGAATTAACGACGCCGATTTGTTTGGATGAAAGCATTGATAACGTTAGCGACGCGAACGTCGCGATGGAATTGGGCGCGTGCAAAATTATCAACATCAAGCCGGGCCGCGTAGGCGGATTTTCGGAATCGAAAAAAATTCACGATGCGTGCGCGGCGCGCAATGTGCCGGTCTGGCACGGCGGTATGCTTGAATCCGGCATTGGGCGCGCGGGGAATATCGCGTTGGCGTCGCTCGAAAATTTTAGATTGCCCGGCGATATTTCGGCGAGCAAACGTTACTTTAGCGAAGATATTGTCGAGCCTGAATTTGAAATGAATAGAGATGGAACGATCACCGTGCCAACTCAACCGGGAATCGGCGTGGAAGTAAAAATGAATCGCTTGGAACGCGTAACCCAATCGCGCGCCGAGTTTAAAGCAAATAGACTTTATTCAGAATAGAAAATCTCACCGCAAAGAACGCAAAGAACGCTAA
>JACQEA010000225.1 GCA_016200825.1 Chloroflexota bacterium
GTTTGTTGCTTGGCATTTTACTTGCGCGATCGCGCGTGCGCGGTTGGATCGCGCATGTTGGCATGAGTCTGCTTGGAATTCCGGTCAGCATTTATTTGGGAATGCTCTTGACGCCCGCTAATTTATTTCCAGCCGAACGCTATCAAATCATCACATCGAGTTGGCGAATTTGGCTCGAAGATTACGCCAGAAATCAACCGAGCGAGCAGATTTTTCCGTTTGTGATGCAATTAGTTTTTCTGTTGTGGTTGTTCGCGTATTTTGCCGCGTGGTTTATTTATCGGCGTCGTCAAGTGTGGGGCGCAATTGTTTTTCCCGGTCTCGCGCTCGTCGTGAATCTTTTTCAAACCGGTCAACCGCAAACCGCGCTCTATCTCGGCATTTTTGTCTTCGCCGTATTTTTACTTTTGATTCGCTTTAATCTCTTGTCGCTCGAACGCGTGTGGCGGCAACGCACGATCGGATATGCCGCCGACATCGCATATGATTTCTTTTTGTACGGCGCATTTTTCGCCGGGTTGTTGATTTCGCTCGGCTGGATTCTCCCGGCGCGCGCGCCGGGGCCCAGTTGGTTCGCGTTTTTGGATCCGCTGCAAACGCCTTGGCACGAGTTTGAAGGCTCACTCAATCGCGCGTTCAATGGATTGAATCCGGTCGGACGTCCATTGCCCAACGCGAATTTCAGTTCGACTTTATTGCTCGGCGGTCCCATCAATTTGGGACAGAAAACCGTAATGGAAGTTCAATCCGATGTGGGTCATTACTGGCGCGCGGCCGTGTACGATAAATATACCGGCCTCGGTTGGATCAATTCGCACAACGAGCCGCTGGTTCTAAACGGCAACGATGCGCGGCTGAATCCCAAAGGCGATTTTCTGCGGAAAGAAATCACGCAAACGATTCGGATCTTGTCACCCAATCAAAATATTCTTTACGCCGCCGCCCAACCGATTTATTTTGACGCGCCGATTGAAATTCGCTACGCGCGATTCACTGACGAAGCGACTCCAGTTTTTGATATCGCCGTCGTGCGCTTGCGCCGCGAGTTGCGCGGCGGTGATAAATACACCGTGGTCTCCGCGATCAGCGTCGCAGACATTGATTCGCTGCGGCAAGCGCCGCGCGATTATCCGGATTGGATCGCGAATAATTATCTCGGCTTGCCCGCGACGTTGCCGCAACGCGTGCGCGAAAAAGCGTACGCGCTCTCGCAAGATTTTACAAACCCGTACGATCAAGCCACCGCAATCGAAACCTATTTGCGCGCCGCGATCAAGTACAATGAGAGCGTTACCGCGCCGCCGCCGGATCGCGATGGCGTTGATTATCTGCTCTTCGATCATCCCGAAGGCTATTGCAATTACTACGCGTCCGCGATGGTCGTATTGGCGCGCGCGATCGGAATTCCCGCGCGGGTCGCGTCGGGTTTTTCTTTGGGCGACAATCGCAACGGAATTTTTTACGTCTTGGAAGCGAACGCGCACGCGTGGCCCGAATTATTTTTTCCCGGCTATGGCTGGATCGAATTTGAACCGACCGCGAGTCAACCGCTCTTGGAACGCGCGCGGCGAAATGATCCGACCATCAATAACGAAAATGACCCGAACCTCGCGGATCGCGAGCGACGCCGCGAAGCAAATGCAGAATTGCCGGAAGATGATCTGACCCAAACCAACAGTTCTTTCAATCCATTTTTGTTTGCGTTATTAAACGATCCCGCTTCATTCATCTTGCCCGCGCTCGGGCTATTAACCATTACAGTTCTGAGCGCGTTCGGTTTCCAACAGTGGCGACATGGTCAACGCTTGGCGCGGCTGGCGTCCGCCGCGCAAGCGTACGAAGAATTGCTCACGCGCGCGGAATGGATTGGATTGCGCGAGCCAAATCACGCGACGCCGTACGAAATCGCGCAAAAAATTTCCCGCGTGATCCCGCGCGTAGAAACAGAAATTCAAACGATCGCGTGGTTGTATGTGCGCGAACGCTTTGGCGCGCGCGCGTTGTCTGCGCGTGAATTCGCGGGTTTGCAATCGGCGCGGCGCGTCATTCGCACGGCGTGGATAGAAAAAATCTGGCAACACATTCTCGCGCGCGTTATTCAGCGACTCAATCGCATCATTGCGCGCGTCAATGAATTCGGCGAGCGACCCACGCAGAAACCAACGCGCCACAACTTGCCGTAAGTAATGTCTATGAAAAAAATTACGCGCCGAGAATTTCTCCGCCTCTCTGCAATTGGCGCGGGCGGGATCCTAATTGCCGCGTGCGCGCCGTCCGAACCATCCCCGACTCCACCGCGCGCAACCCTGGCACCCACTCAAGCGCCAACCCTCGCGCCGACCACCGCGCCCTCCGCAACTCCAATTTCTTTGCGCGTCCTCGACGAAAATTTTCCGCGCGCGTTTTATTTTCGTAACGCGGAAGGGACAGCGACGAACACGCGGAACAGTTACGAAGACTGGGACCGCACCTTCAGCCGCTTGATGGGCATCGAAGGCAAAGTTTTCGACGAGGAATTTGCGGCCGGTGGGAGCGCCGGGCGCCGCCTAGAATTTTTCACCCGCTTCAAAAAACAACATCCCGATCAACTGGTCGTTCTGCATTTCAATGGCGGCGCGCGCGATCCGCGCTTTGAGTCGAGCAAATTTTTCGCGGGGCATTGGCTGTATTTCAACGGCGCGAAAATTCTCGGCGCTGTCCCCGCGGAATCCGGCGAAACCGATATCCGCGTGAGCGACGCGAGTTTGTTCAAAGTCAATATGGGTTTTTTCAACATCTCGAACGAAGACATTGGCTTGTGCGAACTCGATGCGAACGGCAAACCGAATTGGTTCGCGAGCGAACAAGTTCAATTGATCGCGGTGAATTTGCAAGCGAACACCATTCGCGTCAAGCGCGGCGCGTATGGCACCTCGCCGCGCGCGTTCGCGGCGAATCGCGCGTATGCCGCCGCGCACGTGACGGAAGGGCCCTGGGACGCGAGATGGAACCTGATGTGGTATTACAACTTTACCGCGAAGTGTCCGCGCGATGCGAATGGAAAATCGTGCGCCGATATTTATGTGGACGACCTCGCGGAAAAATTTGCGCCCACACCTACGGCGCGGGCGTCGTGGAATTTTGCCGCCGCCTGCGTGAGCGCATCAGTCCGAAATTCGTGATGGCGGATGGCTGGGCAGATTTTAACCAGCGCGCGGTCGGCATTTTGAACGGAATTGAATCCGAGGGCTGGCCCTCGCTCAACGATTATCAAGTTCGCGATTGGTCGGGCGGCTTGAATCGGCAAGCGTTTTGGGTTGCGAATTCGCGCGCGCCCGGTTATTCGTACATCGTCCATAAATTTTTCACCGGCGGCGCTGTGAATACTTCAGAATCCGACGCGACGAAATTTCCGTGGGGCATTCATCGCCTCGTCTTTGCAGGCGCGATCTTCGCGGATTCCGCGATCACGTATGTAATCCAACCGCCGAACGAACCCGGCGAACTGTTCGGAAACTGGGATGAGTTGTGGATGGGGACGGAAAAAAAGTAGGTTGGCTTGGCAAGCCGCTCGGCGCGGCGGTGCATCTCGGCGAACGCGAAAAAAATTTATTCGACGGCGTGGATGTGCTGACGCGATTGCAAGGCGATGGGCTTGAATTTACGCGCGAGGGCAACGCGATAAAAATCGCGGCAAAGAATCCGGGCGATCTGCGATTTAAACTCACCGGTATCTCCACTACTTCGCCGGATCTTCTTTTCACTTTCACACTGCGCGCGGATCCGTTGGCGGGGTACGCGCCCGAAATCGCGCGGCTGATTCGGTTTGGCGCGAGCCCGCGCCCAAATGAATTACCGAACGCATGGGTAAATCAAAAAGCGTTTACGTATCGCCACTATGCAACCGAATGGCAAGGGTTGGAACTCTCATTCTTGGTCGAGGGCAACGCGCCGATTTGGATCAGCGATCTGCGCGCGTCCGCGTCCCAAGACGCGATGGTTCGCGAATTTGAAAATGGTTTGGTGCTCGCGAATCCGTCCGCGCGCGCATTCACGTTTGATCTGCGCGCGCTCTTTCCAAACAAAACGTGGCGGCGCATCAAAGGTACGGCGAAGCAAGATCCCGCGACAAACAACGGCGCGCGCGTCGAAGGCGCGATAGAACTTGGCGCAAAAGACGCGCTATTTCTGATTCGCGAAAAATAAATTTCAATTCAGAGAACGCTGCGAAAATTAATCGTTGGAGTAGTTATGCCTGAAATGGTTTCGATCCAAGACATTGCCGCGCATCTCGGCAAAGAGATTACACTCAGAGGTTGGATCGCCGATCACACCGACAAGGGTCGTTTGCATTTCTTGCGCTTTCGCGATGGCACGGGATTTATTCAAGCCGTCGTTTTTGAAAAAGACGTTTCGCCTGAAACTTTTTCTGCCGCGAAAAAATTAACGCAAGAATCATCGGTCATTCTGACCGGCACACCACGCGCGGATGCGCGCGCGCCGGGCGGATTTGAATTATCGGTCAAAACGATCGAGATTGTCCAAATCGCGCAAGATTATCCCATCTCGCCCAAAGAGCACGGCGTCGAATTTTTGATGGAGCATCGGCATTTGTGGCTGCGCTCGCCGCGCCAACACGCGATCTTGCGCGTGCGCGCGACGATTATCAAAGCGATTCGCGATTGGCTCGACCAAAATGGTTTCACGTTAGTAGATACACCCATTCTCACACCCGCCGCCGTCGAAGGCACGACGACACTTTTTGAAACAGAATATTTCGGCGCGCCCGCATATCTCGCGCAGAGCGGTCAACTGTACAACGAAGCGGATATTATGGCGCTGGGCAAAGTGTATTGTTTTGGTCCCACGTTTCGCGCCGAGAAATCCAAAACGCGGCGGCACCTCACCGAATTTTGGATGGTGGAACCGGAATGGGCGTTTGGAAATTTGGAAGACTATATGAATGTCGCGGAACAATTCGTATCGTACATCGTGCAAACTGTTTTGCGCGACCGCGCGGCAGAAATGAAAACCATCGAACGCGATGTGGCGAAACTCGAAAACATCGCGCCGCCGTTTCCGCGTATTTCGTACACCGACGCGGTGGATTTGCTCAAACAAAAAGGTTTTCCCGATTTCAATTGGGGCGATGATTTCGGCGCGCCGCACGAAACGGTAATCAGTGAATCGTTTGATAAACCGGTGTTTGTCCATCATTATCCAACCGACATGAAAGCGTTTTATATGGAACGCGACGCGCACAATCCCAAAGTCTGTTTGAGCGCGGACTTGCTCGCGGCGGAAGGGTACGGCGAAATTATCGGCGGCGGGCAACGCTCGGCGGATTTGAATTATCTCGCGGCGCAAATCGCGAAGCACAAATTGCCGCGCGCGGCGTACGAATGGTATTTGGATTTGCGCAAGTACGGCACGGTGCCGCATTGCGGATTTGGTCTCGGCGTCGAGCGGACGGTGGCGTGGATTTGCAAATTGGATCACGTGCGCGAGACGATCGCGTTTCCGCGGATGTTAGAAAAAATTTATCCATAATATTTTCACCACAGAGGCGCAGAGGACACGAAGTAAAAAAATTATTTTCTCTGCGCTCTCTGTGTCTCTGCGGTGAATAGAATTTTCGGAGGACGCAATGGAGCGCGTTGCAATTTATTTGCAAGATAAACACGAAATTCGCGAAGGAATGCAATACGCCCAATACGCCGAGGCGCGCGGGTTTGAAGCGGTGTGGCAAGCCGAATCGCGGCTCGTGCGCGATGCGATTGTGCCGATGGCGGCGTTCGCGGCGGTCACCGCGAAACTCAAAGTCGGCAGCGGCGTGATCAACAATTGGACGCGCAACATCGGACTCCTCGCCGCGACATTTCTCACGCTCGACGATCTCGCGCCGAATCGCGTGATCTGCGGAATTGGCGCGTGGTGGGATCCGCTCGCGAAAAATGTTGGGATTGATCGGCGCAAACCATTGCTCGCAATGCGCGAAACGATTAGCGTAATGAAAAAATTGCTCGCGATGGAACGCGTGACTTTTCACGGCGAATTTCATCATGTAGACGGAATCGAACTCGACGTTGTGCATGGTCGCCGCGAACCGCGCAACGTGCCGATCTTTATCGGCGCGACGGGCGACGCGATGATGGA
>JACQEA010000210.1 GCA_016200825.1 Chloroflexota bacterium
GCCGACAACGGTGCGCGCGATTGAAATTACAACCTTTGTGGAAGGAGCGACTAATCTCCCGGATGGATTCGTCGCGGGCGAAATCGAATTGCGCCGCGCGGATGGAATGCTGGAAAAATTTCCGTTGCGCATTGGAATTGAAACGGCTGAATGGGATTACGAGCGCGCGAGCGCGGAAAATAAAATCACGCATCGGCGCGCCGAGATCGCGCATTCCTTTCCCGCGTTTACACGCGCATTCGCGCGTGCGTTTGACGGAAACACGTACCGCGCGCGCTTTGAATTCGCGCCGCACGAAATTGTGGGGATCAAAGTCCATGCTCTTTTGCCGCCCACACGCTTGATTGTTGAGAATATTTTTTTCACGGACGTGTCCAATCAAACTATTTCGCTCGCCACCTTAACGGGCAAAAATAATTTCAGCATCGCGTATTGGAGCGATACGGTCGCGGTGTGGAAAAATTTGGACGCGTTGCCGCGCGCGTTCATCGCGCATGCCGCGCAAGTGTTGAACGATGATGCCGCGTTCGCGCGTCTGCGCGAAAATGATTTTCAACCCGCGCAATCCGTACTTTTGGCGGAGGAAAATTCCGTCGGCGAATTGAAATCGCAAGCGAGTGGGGTAGATAGTGTGCGCGTCACGCGCGCCGAACCCGAACGCGTCGAAATTTTTGCGCGCACGGATCAGCGCGGCTATTTGTTGCTCGCGGATTCGTGGTATCCGGGTTGGAACGCGCGCGTGGATGGAATCGCGACGCCGATTTATCGCGCGGATATTATTTTTCGCGCGGTTGCGCTGGAGCCGGGCGAGCATACGATTATTTTTGAATATCAGCCAATTTCGTTCGCGCTTGGCGGCGCGTTGAGCGCGCTTTCACTTTTCATTACGTTCGCATTCGCGCGGCGAATGGCGCGCGCAGGTGAAGCGAATTGAATTCCATTTCAAAATCCGATGGGCGCGCGATCCTTTTTCTGATCGCGCTGCCGATTATTTTTTTCTTTCCCATCACGCTCGCGCGCGGCGTGTGGTACACCTCGGATTTATTGCATCTCTATTATCCGTACGCGACCGAATTTTCGCGCGCGCTCGCGATTGGTCAATTGCCGTTGTGGACCAGCGGCGTGCAAACCGGTTTTCCTTTGCTCGCCGAAGGATTGGTCGGCGCGCTTTATCTTCCGAATTTATTTTTTTACAAACTACTTCCGCCCGCGATTGCGCTCTCGCAAGTGATGCTCGTTCATCTCGCGTGGGCGAGCGTTGGAATGTTTTTCTGCGCGCGCACGCGCGGATTTTCCGCGCTCGCCGCGATGATGGCAGGAATTATTTTTTCATTCAGCGGAGTTTTTCTGGAACAAATTGTTCAGCCCGCGATTTTGTTCGCGCTCGCGTGGCTGCCGTGGCTCATTTATTTGCAAACGCGATTTCTCACCGCGCGCGCGCAATCAGATCCCCGCGCGGCGATTTGGTTTTTTCTCACGACGCTCGCGTTCGGGTTTCAATTTGTCTCTGGCTCGGTGCAAATGGCTTTTCTAAATGCGCTGGCGTCCACCGCGTTTTCATTTTTTTCTCACGCGCTTGATTTGCCGCGACTCGACCCGCGTCAACTCATCCGCAACGCGTGGTGGCTCGCCGCGCCAATTGTTTTTGGCGGCGGGCTTGCCGCGATTCAATTGATCCCCACAATTGAATTAGTCGGGTTCACTGCGCGCGCGAGTGGTCTAAGTTACGGCGCGTTTGTCGGCTACTCGTTGCCGCGCGAATATCTCGCGCAATTTTTATTTCCGTTTCCGCAAGGCGAACCTTCGGGCGGAATCACGAACGAATTTCACGCGTACTTCGGCGTCGCGCCGTTTGTGTTCGCGCTGAGCGCGCTGTGGTTGCGGCGCAATCGTCACACGCGATTTTTATTTCTGTTTGCATTGGTCGCGCTCGCGCTCGCGGTTGGAAATTTGAATCCGCTCTATCCGTTGCTGAATCAATTGCCGCTCTTTAATTTTTTCCGCGTGCCCGCGCGCTATATGGTTTATTTTGTATTCGCCTGCGCGTTGTTGAGCGCGACGGCGTTTGAAGAATTGAGCAACGCGCTGACACCGCGCGCGCCGCGCGCGCGGCGCATATTTTTTTTCGCGCTCTTTCCATTTGCCGCGTTCTGGTTCGCGTACAATCGCCCGCTCGAATTTTGGATTCAAGTTTGGACGATTCTGCCATTCATTCTGATTCTCGTCGCGCTTGTTTTGCTCGCGCTCGCGCGCGCAAAAAAAATCGCGCGCCCGGAGTGGATAACGCTCGTGGGCGGAGTCGTCTTGTTCGATTTATTTTGTTACGCCGCAATTTTTTTGGGAACGATCGACGCGATTGCGCCGCCCGATTATTTGGACGCCGCGCCGCGCTCGCTCGCGGCGTTGGAAAATAAATCTGAGCGCGTCTTTACCGACACGTCGCTCGTTCCGTCCATCCCGTCGGTGCGCAATAGTCTTTATCCCAACCTCGCGCTGACGTACGGACAACCCAGCGCGCAAATTTATTCATCGCTCGAGTTCGCGCGCTATGGCGCGTACGGGTCGCAACTAACGCCCGCGTTATTCAATTTATTGAATGCGCGCTATTTTCTCGTCCCGCTCGAACCGCGCGCGCAAAGCGATCCGCCGACTCCGCCCGAAAATCTCGCGCTCGATATTGTGAACAACGAGAATTTATTTTCGCCGACGACGATGCGCGCGCTTGAAATTGTATCGTTTGTGGATCAAGCGACGGATCTGCCGGATGGATTTATCGCGGGCGAAATCGAGTTGCGCCGCGCGGATGGGACGCGGGAAAAATTTCCTTTACGAATTGGAATTGAAACGGCGGAATGGGATTACGAGCGCGCGAACGCGGAAAATAAAATCGCGCATCGCCGCGCCGAGATCGCACATTCATTCCCGGCATTCACGCGTGCGTTCGGGCGCGCGTTTGACGGACACGCGTATCGCGCACGCGTTGAATTTGCGCCGCAAGAAATTGTCGGCATAAACGTTCGTTCATTCTTGCCGCCCGCGCGATTGATCGTCGAAAATATTTTTTTCACGGACGCGTCCAATCAAACTATTTCGCTTTCAACCGCGACAGGCAAAAATAATTTCAGCGTCGCGTATTGGAGCGATACGGTCGCGGTATGGAAAAATTCAGACGCGTTGCCGCGCGCGTTCATCGCGCATGCCGCGCAAGTGTTGAACGATGACGCCGCGTTCGCGCAAATGCGCGACTCTGGATTTCATCCCGAACGTGTGGTAATATTAGCGGACGGAACGCCGCTGAACAGCGAGAATGAAAATTCGCAAGATGAAATCCGCATCACGCGCGCTGAAAACACGCGCGTCGAGATCGCGCTGACGACAGAGCGCGCGGGTTATGCGGTGCTCGCGGATGCGTGGTATCCCGGTTGGATCGCGACAGTGGATGGCAGCGTGACGCCGATTTATCGCGCGGATGTTTTTTTTCGCGCGGTGCCGGTGGAAAAAGGCAAGCACACAATCATATTTGAATATCAACCGATGTCTTTCCGCGTGGGCGCACTCATCAGCGCGATTAGTTTGATCGCGGTGAGCGTACTGACGCTGGGGATGCGACGAAAAAAAATAGTTAGGGAAACGGGATGAATAACAACGGCATGTATTTTTCGACGGCGGATTTCGCCGTGTTTGAAAATGGATTGACGCACAATCCGGAATATGATGCGGAACGCGAACGGATCAAAGATAAATTGATTTTTTTGCACAAGGCGATCTATCCCGAATTTCGCAAACGCAAATGGGA
>JACQEA010000212.1 GCA_016200825.1 Chloroflexota bacterium
GATTGCCCGGCGATATTTCGGCGAGCAAACGTTACTTTAGCGAAGATATTGTCGAGCCTGAATTTGAAATGAATAGAGATGGAACGATCACCGTGCCAACTCAACCGGGAATCGGCGTGGAAGTAAAAATGAATCGATTGGAACGCGTAACCCAATCGCGCGCCGAGTTTAAAGCAAATAGACTTTATTCAGAATAGAAAATCTCACCGCAAAGAACGCAAAGAACGCTAAGAATAAACCATATCCTCTCGTCTGAATTTTCGAAATCTCCTAACTCGGACAAGCCGGAACTCTATAAGGCAAATTGGGACGCGGATAAACGCGGAAAAATCAGATCAAAAATTTATTCGATCCGTTCTTTCCGTGAAAATCCGCGTCCGAAAAATCTTTGCTTTTTGTACAAACATTTCACTCGTAAGGTACTATAGCATGAAATATTTTTGGCAACTCGCGCTGCGTAATCTGTGGGTGCGCAAACTCCGGACGCTCATCACCGCGTCTGGTATTTTGCTTGGCGTTGCCGCGATGCTCGCGGTCAGCGTGATGGGCGCGTCAACGACGCAATCGTTGCGAGAATTTTTCGCGCAATCTTCCGGTCGCGCGAGTTTGACGATTTCCGATGCGGGCCGCTCCGGTGACGGACTCGAAGGCAAAGCGCTCGCGCGCGTCCGCGCGTTTGAAGGTGTGGCTGATGCCGCGGCGTTGACGTTCAATCGCGTGCTCTATCAAGAAAAAGATCGAACGAGCGCGCTCAATATCGCGGGCATTGATCCTGATGCGGACCGCCGCTTGCGGACTTATAACGTGATCGCGGGCCGTTTTCTTTCCAAAGGCGAAAAAAGTTTCAACATTGTGCTCGTTGATAAATTCGCGGCGAATCGCTCGATCGCGCTGGGCGATACGATTAGCGCGATCTTATCGAACGGGCGCGACGTGAAATTCAAAGTGATCGGTTTGATGACGACCGAAGGCGCGGGGCAGATGAACAGCGGCAACGTCGGATTTATAAATCTCGAGGTCGCGCAAAATATTTTCGAGCGCGGAGATCGGATCGATCAAATTGATTTGATCGCGAAACCAGAAATTGCGAACGACGTGTCGGCGTTGAGTTTGCTCAAAGCGCGATTGCAAAGCGCGCTCGGCGCGAACTATGTCGTCGCATTGCCAGCCGCAACGGGCGAATCCGTTTCGCAAGCGCTGGGCGGATTGAATATTGGATTGGCGATTTTTAGCGTGATCGCAGTTTTTGTTGGAATGTTGTTGATCTATAACACATTTGCGATGACGGTCGCGGAACGGACGCGCGAAATCGGAATGCTTAGATCGCTCGGCGCGACGAAACGCCAAATTCTGATTTTGGTTATGATCGAAGCGGGATTGTTGGGCATCGTTGGGACGCTTGCGGGAATTGGCGGCGGATTATTTCTCTCGATTCCGCTGACGCGCTTCATGTCTAACGCGATCAACATCCCGGTTAATTCATTTACAATTCCGGCAAGTGGTTTGATTCAAGCCGCGTTGATTGGACTCGTCACAACTTTTGTTGCCGCGTTTGTTCCGGCATGGCAAGCGAGCCGAATTTCACCGACGGAAGCGATGCGCGCGCGCGCGGAAAGCCGCGAAGGATTTTTATTGCGCCATTCGTGGAAAATTGGGATCGCGCTTTTGGCGCTCGCGTTGATTGACGGCGCGGGATTTCTGCGCATTTTTCAAGGCGCACAATTTTTTATGGTCACGTTTCTCGGCATGATTCTCATTATGCCGAATCTCATTCTGGCGCTCGAACCACGCGCGCAGAAATTTATTCGCGCGTTGTACGGTCCGCTCGGTTTGTTGGGTGGTCGTAATTTGGCGCGCGCCAAAACGCGCACAAGCTTGACGGTGGGTGTGCTAATGATCGGCGTGGTGATGAATGTCGCGATTGGCGCGATGAATGTGAGTTTCAAATCGAGCATAGACGATTGGATCAACGCCGCGGTTGGCGGCGATTTTTTTATTTCGTCGCAACAAGTGATGTACGCGGATCTCGCGCGCGATTTATTAAGCGTCGAAGGAATTGCGGCGGTAACACCGGAGCGAATCACGCAAATAAAAATCGCGGGCGTAAAAAATGAAGCGGGATTCAAAACGCGCGACGATGCGGTGCAAATGATCGCGGTGGATGTGGCGACGTACCGGCAGGTCACCTCGTTTCAATTTAGTAACGGCGAAACGGAAGAATTAGCGTTGGGCGATTTAGCGCGCGGCGACGCGATTTTTGTCTCGACGACGCTAAGCGATCGGTGGAATGTGAAACGCGGCGACACGGTGCGCCTTCGCACCGCGCATGGTGATCGCGATTTTCGAGTGGCGGCAATCGTGTTGACATTCTATCAGGGCGGGCAATCCATCGTGCTTGCGCGCGCAGATTTGCAAAAATATTTTGGCGACACGCGCGTGTCACTCTTTATCGCGAAAATCAAACCAAATTATTCTGCCGATCAAGTCCAGACGCGATTGAGAAACGGCATCGCCAAAACTAAACGACTCTCTGTCACGGCGGGTGATGATTTTCGGAGAAATTATTCTACGCAGATCACGCAATTTTTTACTTTGTTCGATGGAATGGTTTGGATTTCAGTTATCGTCGGCGCGCTCGGCGTCATCAATACGATGACGATGAATGTGCTCGAACGCGTGCGCGAAATTGGAACGCTGCGCAGTATCGGAATGGATCGGCGTCAGCTGGGGCAAATGATTTTATCTGAAGCGGGAACAATGGGCGCGCTCGGCGCGGTGTTTGGTGTTTTGATCGCGTATCCAGTTTCGACGGTAACAGTGACGGGGATGCGCGAAGCGAGCGGATTTCCGGTCACGTATGTTTTTCCCGCGCTCTCGTTTTTCATCGGCGTAATCATCGCGCTGATCTTATCTCAAGCCGCGGCGCTGTATCCTACGTGGCGCGCCGCGCGCGTAAATGTGATCGAAGCAATTAAGGAAGAGTAATCATCCACTAAGAACGCGAAATTATACGAAGAAAAAAATAAAAGTGTCCACCAAGAACACGAAGGACACGAAAAAATCTAATAGAGGCAACGATGCCAGAACTTTTGCTCAAAGACGAAGTTTATGCAATGATTGGCGCGGCGATAGAAGTGCATCGAGAATTAGGTCCAGGTTTTCTTGAGGCAGTTTATCAAGAGGCAATGGAAATCGAATTAGGATTACGCGGCATCCCATTTGTCGCGCAACAGCCGCTCAAGATTTTTTACAAAGGCAGTCCGCTGAAGAAAGAATACGAACCTGATCTACTCTGTTACAACAAACTCGTTGTGGACCTGAAAGCGATGGACAAAATTGGCGGCAAAGAAAAATCCCAGATTCTGAACTACCTAAAGGTGACGGGGTTTCGGGTGGGATTGGTTATCAATTTTGCAAGTGTTGGGAAACTCGAATGGGAAAGATTTATTCGCTAATCTCCCTTCGTGTTCTTCGTGAACTTCGTGGAGGTAAAAGTTGGCTGTTCTGCAAGTTGAATCCGTCAAGAAAAAATATCAATTGGGTCAAGTGAGCGTCGACGCGCTCGCAGGTGTTGACTTTGCGGTTCAGGCCGGTGAATTCGTCGCGATTATGGGTCCCAGCGGTTCGGGCAAATCAACGTTGTTGCATTTGCTGGGCGGTTTGGATCAAGCGAGTGAGGGTGAAGTAATTCTCGCGGGAAATAAATTGGCGTTATTGAAAGACGACGCGATCACGCTGGTGCGGCGGCGCAACGTCGGATTTATTTTTCAGTTTTACAATCTCATGCCCACGCTGACGGCTGAAGAAAATATCGCGTTGCCATTATTGATTGACGGAAAAAACCCCGCCGATTTTCGCGCGCGCATAGATCAACTTTTGAATTTGGTTGGGCTTGCCGACCGACGATTGCATAAACCCGATCAACTTTCCGGTGGACAACAACAACGCGTCGCGATTGCGCGCGCGTTTGTGACCGCGCCGAGCATCGTGCTGGCGGATGAACCGACGGGCAACTTGGATTCGAAAAGCGGAGAAGAAGTTTTAGATTTGCTGCGTCATTCGGCGGTCAATCTAAAACAAACCATCGTGATGGTTACGCATGATCCGAAAGCGGCGAGCTATTCTGATCGCGTCGTATTTTTGAAAGATGGCAAGATTGTGGATGAAATTAAATTGAATTGAAGTTGCTATGTTGAACGTCGAGTTTCAATGTCATTCTGAGCACATTCACTTCGTTCAGTGTAAACTCCGCGAAGAATCTTGTTGTTTCATTAGAAACCTTACTTTTTTTTGAAGCTACAAGATTCTTCGGCGCAAAGACCGCGCCTCAGCATGACAAGGTAGCAACTTGAGTTAAAAGTCCACAAAACAAAAATGGGGACAGCGCGAACATTTCGCGGTGTCCCCATTTTCCAACTCAAAGCGAATTAAAGTTGA
>JACQEA010000213.1 GCA_016200825.1 Chloroflexota bacterium
AACGAAATCGTCGAAGCCATCGCCGAACCGTTGCAGTCAATCGCAGGTGTCGTCAAAGCCGTGTTAGAAAAAACGCCGCCGGAATTAGCATCGGATATTATTGATCGCGGGATGGTGTTGGTGGGCGGCGGCGCGCTGTTGCGGAATATGGATCGCTTTCTCACAAAAGAAACCGGCGTGCCGTGTTTTGCCGCGGAAAATCCAATGGCATGCGTTGCCGTTGGCGCGGGGCGCGCGCTGGAACATTTGGATGTGTTGAGACGAAGTATGCCGCAGCTGTAAAAGCGACAAGCTGAAAAGATAAAAGCGAAAAGCATCTCGCTCTGCTTTTCGCTTTTTTGCTTTTTGCTTTACGCTTTACAAATAATACGTCATCCCTTGCAATCCCGCGACCGGTTCAATGGAATAGACTTTAACTTTGGGTGGAACATTCAACGTGACCGGCGCGTAATTCAAAATCGCGCGCACGCCTGCGCGCACCAACTCGTCCGCGACCGATTGCGCGGCGTCGGCTGGCACGGCGAGAATCGCGATCTGGAGTTTTTTTTCGCGCACGACGCGCGGCATTTCCTTCACATCCTGAATCGCGATTGCGCCGATGCTTGTGCCAATTTTGCTTGGCGCGTTGTCAAACAGCGCGATCAAGCGAAAACCATTTTCTTGAAATCCGCGATAATGCGCGAGCGCGCGGCCCAAATCGCCGACCCCGACCAAAAATACTTCCCACACCCGATCGATTTTCAAAATCTGACGTAATTGTTTTTCCAAAAACGCAATGTCATAACCCGTGCCTTGCTTGCCAAATTCGCCAAAGTACGAAAGGTCTTTGCGAATCTGCGCGGGAGTCAGACCCAACCGCTCTGCCAATTCTTGCGACGAGGTCACGCGCTTGTCTTCGCGCGCGAGAAATCCGAGCGTGCGTAAATACAATGGCAGTCTAGCAATAACAATCGCAGGCACAAATTTTTGCGGCATTCCCAACTCCACAGTTTTCTGCGCGCGCATCATAGCATAGGAAAAAGAATCGCACAAAAACCTTTTCCATTAGACTTTATCTGAAATAAGAAAAGGCATCCACGAAAAACACGAAAGGACACGAAAACCCTGACGATTCTTTCGTGTTTCTTCGTGTGTTTCGTGGATAATTATTATTGCGAAGAATGTCCATATCAATTGACTTTATCCAGCATTTGAATTACTCTCGTTAAATGCGCGACGAAAAACTTTTTTACGACGAAGCAAAAATTTTTGTGCAAAGCGGTAACGGCGGCGATGGCTGCGTCAGTTTTCGCCGCGAAAAATTCGTGCCGCACGGCGGTCCCGACGGCGGTCACGGCGGCAAGGGCGGCGATGTCATCCTGATTGTGGATCGCCGTCTCAACACACTTTTGGATTTTCGCACGCGCACCCATTTCAAAGCGGCGCGCGGCAAACGCGGTGAAGGCAACAACAAGCAAGGCAAGTCCGCGCCCAATCTGGAAATCCGCGTTCCACCCGGTACTCTGATCAAAGACGCGGAAACGAATGCGTTGATCGCGGATTTGTACCAACGCGATGATCGCGTGGTGATCGCAAAAGGCGGACGCGGCGGACGCGGAAATTCCGCGTTCGTTTCTTCTACGCATCAAGCGCCGCGCCGCGCCGAAAAAGGCGAGCCGGGTATCGCGCGTTGGTTGACGCTCGAATTAAAACTGATCGCGGATGTCGGCATTATTGGATTGCCGAACGCGGGCAAATCCACGTTGCTCGCGTCCATCAGCGCGGCGCGTCCGAAAATTGGCGATTATCCTTTTACAACGCTCGTCCCCAATCTCGGCGTCGCGACAATTGATGATCGCGATTTAGTGATCGCCGATATTCCGGGTTTGATCGAGGGCGCGCACGCCGGAGCCGGACTCGGCGACAAATTTCTGCGGCATATCGAACGCACGCGCGTCCTCATTCATTTGCTCGACGGCGCGCTCGACGATCCGCTCGCCGCGTTGGAAACGATCAATCGCGAGATTGCCGCGTACGATCCGCATCTCGCCGAAAAACCGCAACTGATCGCACTAAATAAAATTGATCTGCCGTCCGCGCGCGAAAATTTTCCAACTATCCAAATGACGCTCGCGCAGAAAAAAATTCAAGCGTTCGCGATTTCCGCCGCGACCGGCGAAAATGTGCGCGAGCTGTTGCGCGCGGTCGCGAAAACGTTACGCGATCTGCCCGCACCCGCGCCGATGATTGTGGAGGAGCTGCCGGTCATTCGCGCCCAACCGGATGAAGACGCGTTCAGTATCGCGCGCGAATTTCACGCGTTCCGCGTGCGCGGCACGCGCGTCGAGCGCGTGATTGCGATGACGGATTTCAATCAAGCGGAAGCCGTCGAACATTTGCATCGCGTTTTCAAAGCGATGGGCGTGACCGACGCATTGGAAAAAGCCGGAGTGCGCGAAGGAAGTTTGGTGCGCATCGGCGAGGTGGAATTGGAATGGCGCGAGTCTGAAAAATAAATGATCTATAATCTCAATCCGCAAAAAACGGAAACGACTCAAATCAAAATCGGCGTGTTGGGCGGCACATTCGATCCGCCGCATCTGGGTCATTTGAAAATCGCGGAAGCGGCAATCGAAAAACTTTCGCTCGCGGAAGTCATGTTCGCGCCAGCGGGTCAGCCGCCGCACAAAGATTTGGAAAAAATTTCCAGCGTCGAAGATCGCGTGGAGATGGTTCGTCTCGCGATTGCGGGCAATCCGCGTTTTACTTTATCGCGCATTGATGTTGACCGCGCGGGACCGGCTTTTACCGTTGAGACGCTGAGAATGTTGCGCGCGAGTTTTTCCGACGAGATTGAAATTTATTTTTTGATGGGCCTCGATTCGCTCGCCGCGATTCTGACGTGGCGCGCGCCCGCGGAAATTATTCGCTTGTGCCGACTCGCGGTTTTTGATCGCCCGGGCGTCAAAGCCGATTTGGACGCACTGGAAAAACAATTGCCCGGTTTGCGCGACCGCGTCGAGTTTGTGGATTCGATCGCGCTCGATATTTCCGCGCACGATATTCAGCGCCGCATGCGCGCGGGCGAATCCATTCATGATTTTGTTCCGCCACTCGTGGCGGCATATATCGCGCGCGCGAAGTTATATCGCGCCTAACTCAAGAGCGACGTGGCAAGCAACAACAACGCGGCGGACAAAATAATCGCGAGCCCAGCGTACGGTAATGGAAGGACACCCCACACGAATAATATCAACGCGACGATCCAGAGTGTCCGATTGGGTCGGTGGGTGCTGATGTGCATTCGCATGAACGCCTCCTAGATTTGTTTTCTCATCTCCTATAACGTAATCGTTCGATTTTTGTCACGCGTGAGAGTTTAGCGAGCGCATCCCTTTCCGCTTATTTTTCCTTTCCGTCTTCGTCGGTCGGTCTTTGTTGCGACGCGTTTGAATCGCGCCACGCGCGCAATCTTCGCGCGATTTCGCGTTCGTACCCTTGATCGCTCGGCTCATAGAATTGCGCGTCCTTTAGCGCAACGGGCAAATATTGTTGCCGCGTATAATGTCCGGGAAATTCGTGCGGATATTTGTAATCTTTGCCATGTCCCAACGCGGCGCTATCGCGCGATGAATCTTGCAAATGCGTTGGCACTTGAACTTTTCCCTCTTCCTCGACGCGCGCGAGCGCAGTAAAGTACGCCTTCGCCGAATTACTTTTCGGCGCGGTGGCGAGATACAACGTTGCTTCCGCGAGATGGTATTGCGCTTCGGGCAAACCGCACCACTCTAACGCGCGCGCGCACGCGGACGCGATCACAATTCCGTTTGGATCGGCGAGACCGATATCTTCCGACGCGAGAATGAGCAAGCGGCGCATAATAAATTTTGGATCTTCGCCCGCGTAAATCATTTTGGCGAGCCAGTACAATGCCGCGTCGGGATCAGACCCGCGCACGGATTTGATAAACGCGCTGATCGTGTCGTAATGCTCGTCGCCTTTGAAATCGTAACGCAACGCGCGGCGTTGAATCGCTTCTTCCGCAACGCGCAAATCAATTTTAATCGCGCCATCTTTTTGCGGCGTAGATTCCACCGCGAGTTCGAGCGCGTTGAGCGCGGAG
>JACQEA010000229.1 GCA_016200825.1 Chloroflexota bacterium
ACGATCACGTCCGAAAAAATCTCGATGCATACATCGCGGAAACCGCGCGCTTGTGCGCGCAACCGAGCGTCTCCGCGCGCAGTGAAGGCACGCGCGAATGCGCGCCGCTCGTCGCGAAAATTTTGCGCGCGCACGGCTTGGACGTGCAATAGTTCGAGACGCCCGGCAATCCGATTTTGGTTGGACGCGCGCGCGGAAAATCCGCGCGCACGCTTTTGTTTTACAATCATTACGACGTGCAACCGCCGGAACCGCTCGAACTTTGGACGACGCCGCCCTACCAACCCACCGTGCGCGATGGCGCGCTCTACGCGCGCGGATCGAAAGACGACAAAGGTGAATTGATCGCGCGGCTCGCGGCAGTGGACGCCGCGCGCAGCGCGCATAACGGTGAGTTACCGTGCGGCGTAACATTTGTCGTCGAAGGCGAAGAAGAAATCGGCAGTCCGCATATCGCGGAATTTGTGCAATCGCACAAAGAATTGCTGAAGAGCGATTGCGCGATCTGGGAAGAAGGCGGAATGGATTCGGAGGGGCGCCCGGTGATTAGTTTGGGTCGGCGGGGTGTGTTGGGCGTTGAACTTGAAGTGAAAACTATTTCGCGCGACGCGCATTCCGGGAGTGCGCACATTCTTCCGAGCGCGGCGTGGCGGTTGGTGTGGGCGCTCGCGAGTTTGAAAGATCGCGCTGAAAATATTTTGATCCCCGGCTTTTACGATGCGGTGAAACCGGTGAGCGCGTTAGACGCGAAAATTATCGCTGCGCGTCCATCCGATGAAGAGCATATGAAGCAAGAATATGGCGTGAAAGAATTTTTGCGCGGCGTCACCGGCGACGCGTACAAGCGCGCGGTGTTTCAACCCACGTGCAATGTTCAAGGCATCACGACCGGTTATCAAGGCGCGGGAAATAAAACTGTGATTCCGGCGCGCGCAACCGCGAAATTAGATTTTCGACTCGTTCCCGATCAAGACCCGCGCGATATTTTTGAAAAACTGAAACAACATCTTGCGCGCGCGGGATTCGCGGATGTGGACGTGAAATGGAATGGCGCGATGTGGCCCTCGCGCCAAGATTCGAATGATCCGAGCGTCAAGTTGCATGCGCGCACGGCGAGAGAAGTGTACGGAAAAGATGCGGTGATGATTCCAATGGGCGGCGGATCGAGTCCGGTCTACGCGTTTGCGGGACCGTTGAATATTCCGGTCATCAGCCCCGGCGTGGGGTACGATGGTTCGCGGACGCATTCGCCGAATGAAAACGTACGGCTGGAAGATTTTTACAACGCGGCGCGCCACATCGCGCGCATTTTGAACGAGTTTGCAAATCTGTAAATCAATCTTTACTTTGCCTACTTGCGCGTGCGTTCGTCGCGCGATATAATCAAATTGAAATTGCACACATTTTCGCTTTGACTCTTTCAAAGAATTTATTGCGGACAGATCGTGGAAAGGCAACGGAATGCCACCGATACCACGCAGTCGTCCTGCTCATATTTTTTTGTGGTTGTGAATCAATCGCACTTGCTCTTTGACGCGTTCGCCGCGCGAAGGCAAGTGCTTTTTATTTTTCCAATATGGAGAGATTCGCATGAAATCATCCGACAGATTTCTCATCGGCATCGTGGGCGGCATCGCGATTCTTGTGATCGCCGCGTTCGTTGCGGTGTTAACACAACCCGCGCCGGGTTACCGCGCCGACGATTCACCGGAAGGTGTGGTCAATAATTATTTGCTCGCCTTGCAAAAAGACGATTACGCGCGCGCGTACGGTTATCTCTCGCCGCGCTTGCGCGGCTATCCCAAATCGGTGGACGCGTTCAAGCGGGACATCGAGAGAAATTCATATCAATTTGATTCAGCCGCGACGGCGGCAAGTTTCGCGCTCGCGCCCAGCCGCGTCACCGACGACGTGGCGACCGTTGGCGTTACCGAGACGCGTTTTCAAACCGGCGTTTTATTTTTTTCGAGCGAATCCGAGATCAAATTTGATGTCGAACTGCGCCGCGAAAATTCTGCCTGGAAAATTACGCGCGGGCGCACTCAGTACGGTACGCGCTATTTTCTCGCGTGTTGGGACGACACGCGCGGTTGTCCCTAACTTTCGCGCCCATCGCAAATGAAGGAGAATGAGATGGTTAACGTCCGACGGGTTTACGTATATTTGGTTTGTCTAATCAGTTTGCAAACCGTAACGTGGGCGCTTATCAATCTGTTGCGCGATCTGCTTACACCTGCCAGCGCGCGAACGGAGCTTGCCCTGCCCATCGCGTTGATCGTCATTGGCTTGCCGCTTTATTTGGCGCATTGGATCTGGGCGCAACGCTCGGCGTCGAAAGACGTGGAAGAACGCGGCGCGGTTTTGCGTCGCGCGTATTTGTACACCACGCTTGCGCTCTTGCTCTTGCCCGCGCTTGTAAATCTCAACGATCTCATCCTTACGAGTCTGCGCGTGATTTTCCAAATTCCCATTCCGCGCGGTTTTTCATCAACGCCGCCGAATCCGGCGACGATACTCACCAATGACATTACGAGTATCGTGATTCTCGCACTTGTCTTTGCTTATCATCAATGGACGACTTTCCGGGATGCGCGCGTCGCGCCGGAAACGGAAACCGCCGGCGCGATTAAACGTTTTTACATTCTGCTGATGAGCGCGATCGGACTAAGCGTAACCGCGTTCGACGCGATCAATCTTTTGCGCTGGCTCTTGTATCAATTCGGCGCGGCGAACGCGCCCGGCGCAAGCGTTCTGGTCGAATTGATCGCGTCGCTCGTCGTGTGGCTGCCGGTGTGGGTAGTTTTTTGGTTGTGGGCGCAAAATCTTTTCCGCGTGGATAACCTAGAAGAACGCGAATCCGTTTCGCGCAAGGTGTATTTGTATCTCGCCGTGTTTATTGGAATTCTTACGGCGGTTAGCATGGCAACGACATTGCTTGCCGGGTTTTTGCGCGCGCTTTTGGCCTTGCGTCCGAGCGGCGATTTCCGCGATCCGCTCTCAATTTTGATCGGTGCCGGTCTGGTATGGGGTTATCACTCCTTCATCTTGCGCCGCGATGCCGCGCGCGCCGTCGAAGCGCCGCGTCAAGCGGGTATCCGGCGTTTGTATTTGTATCTCATTGCCGGCGTTGGGCTGACCGCGTTTCTGATCGGCACTAGCGGTATCATCAGCGTGATCATTCGCGCGGTCGCCGCATCATTCAACAGCGATTTGCGCGAACAGTTCGCGTGGTTCACCGCCGCGTTGCTCGCCGGTATTTTCGTTTGGATCGTACCGTGGCGGCGTTCGCAAAACATTGCATTGGAGACGGAATCTAGTGGCAGAGAGGAACGGCGTTCGATTGTCCGAAAAATTTATCTGTACGTTTTTCTTTTCGGCGCGACGATGGTCGTGCTCTTCAGCGCGGTCTACATTGTGTTTCGGTTATTGAGCGTCGCGCTCGGCGAACGATTTGTCGGTAATTTGGTCAGCGATCTCGCGCACGCGCTCGCGTTCAGTTTGATCGGCGTCGGCGTCTGGATTTATCACGGGGCGACGTTGCGCCGCGATAACGCGTTGGCGAAACAAGAATACGCCGAACGCTTCGCCGCGACGCGGGTCGCGGTGATAGACGACGGCGATGGACAACTCGGACGCGCGTTGATTCAACATCTCACGCGCGAATTGCCGGGCATCGCGATTGACCCGATTGGCTTGACCGCGTCCGCCGCGCAAGCGATGACGAGTCCGTCTACGCCGACTATCGCGGAACGATTGAACACCGCGCAAGTAATCGTTGGAGCCTGGACGATTGCCGTCGCGAGCGGAACGGTAACCAGCGAGATCGCGCGCGCGGTCATCGCGAGTTCTGCGCGCAAATTATTGATTCCAATGCCGAGCGCGGGTTGGGAGTGGGCAGGCATCAGCGCGTGGAATTTAGACGCGTTCGCAAAACAAGCTGCGCGCGCGGTCAAGCAAATGCTTGCCGGCGAAACGATCAAACCGACAAATCCCGTTGCGACTGTTGTGTTGATCATCGCCGGGCTGATCGGGCTGTGCATTTTTTTGCAAATTCTTTCGGCGTTGCTATCTTTGCTTTTCACCTCGGGACGCTAAGAGTACAAGAAACTGGCGCATCCAAAAAAATCCGATGCGTCAGTTTCTTTATTTCGCGTGGTTTTGAAATCTAATTTCGCGTCAGCGTTTTAGCAAGTGCTTCAGACGCGTAATCCCCATTCACACAGCGCACGCCTTTTTTATTTTCCGTCAGCACGCCGCCGCATTTTGGACATGGCGTTAGAATGGGTTTGTCCCACAACGCGAATTTGCAATCGGGATAGCGATTGCAACTGTAAAAAATTTTTCCTTTGCGCGATTTTTTTTCCACGATCTCGCCCTGCTTGCAATCTGGGCATCTAACGCCGGTGTTCGCGCTGCCGCCGCGCGCGGACTGAAAGTCCCTTTGGGATAAATTACGCGTGCCTTTGCATTTTGGAAACGTGGAGCACGCGAGAAATTTTCCGAACTTGCCGCGCTTGATCACCATCGGCGAACCGCACACATCGCATTTTTCATCCGTCGTTTCCACCGCGAGCGTCACATTCGGCATTTCTTGCGCGGCGCGGTCGAGTGTTTGCTTGAACGGCGTATAGAAATCGCGCAAGACGGTGACCCACTCGATTTCTCCATCCGCGATCCGATCCAATTTCTCTTCCATCTGCGCGGTGAAATTGTAATCCACTTCGTGCGCGAAATGTTTGACGAGCAGATCGTTGACGATGAATCCCACCTCGCTCGGTTTCAATTTGCGATCCGACATTCGCTCGACGTACCCGCGTTCTTGA
>JACQEA010000230.1 GCA_016200825.1 Chloroflexota bacterium
TCAATAATACCCCTGGCGACGAGATCGGCGTAATCTTCAACCAAAACGTCAAAGCCGATATTCGTATTCTTCTTTTCGCTTTGTTGGCGACGAACTTCTTGAATCACGACCGCGCCATCTTGCCCGGCGTTTTCCGCGAGTTGGCGCAGAGGTTCTTCGAGCGCGCGTTTCAAAATCATCACACCCGTTTGAATATCGCCGGACTCTTTCACTTTATCCAGCGCGCTCAGCACATTGATCAACGCGACGCCGCCGCCCGGCACAATTCCTTCTTCCACCGCCGCGCGCGTCGCGCTCAGCGCGTCTTCCACGCGATGTTTTTTCTCTTTCAGTTCCGTCTCTGTCGCCGCGCCAACGCGAATCACCGCGACGCCGCCCGCGAGTTTCGCGAGTCGTTCTTGCAATTTTTCTTTATCGTAATCCGACGTGGTCTTTTCGATTTGCGCTTTGATTTCGTTGATGCGACCCTTGATATCTTTTTCGGCGCCCTTGCCGCCGACAAAAGTTGTGTCGTCTTTCGTCGCGATGACTTTGGCGCATTGGCCCAAATCACTAATTTGCACGGTCTCTAACTTGCGACCCATTTCTTCGGTGATGACCTGACCGCCCGTGAGCAACGCGATATCGCGCAACATATCTTTGCGGCGATCTCCAAAGCCCGGCGCTTTGACTGCGAGCACATTCAACAAGCCGCGCAGTTTATTCAACACCAACGTCGCGAGCGCTTCGCCTTCAACATCTTCCGCGATGATCACGAGTTCGCGCTTACCCATCTGCACGAGTCGTTCGAGCAACGGCACAATGTCCGTGTGCGCGGAAATTTTCTTGTCGGTGATCAAGATGTACACGTTCTCGAGCGCGGTTTCCATTCGTTCCGGATTCGTCACAAAGTACGGTGTCACATAACCGCGATCAATTTGCATTCCGTCCACATATTCGGTCTCGAACGCGATACCCGTTTTGCTTTCTTCGACCGTGATGACGCCGTCCTTGCCGACCTTGTCCATCACGTCCGCGAGCAATTTGCCAATTTCCGGATCCGCGGCCGAGATCGCGGCAATATTCCCGATTTCTTCCTTGCCCTTGACCGGCTTCGCCATCTTTTTAATTTCTTCGACCAGCACCGCGGTGCCTTTTTCGATTCCGCGTTTCAAGAGCATTGGGTTCGCTCCCGCCGCGACATTTTTCAAACCTTCGGTCACGATCATTTGCGCGAGCACCGTCGCGGTCGTCGTGCCATCACCGGCGACATCGTTGGTTTTGGTCGCGGCTTCTTTCAACAATTGCGCGCCCATATTCTCGTACGGATTTTCGAGTTCGATTTCTTTGGCGACGGTTACGCCGTCATGCGTCACGGTCGGCGCGCCAAATTTTTTGTCGAGCGCCACGTTACGGCCTTTCGGTCCGAGGGTGGTTTTTACGGCGTTCGCCATCACGTCCACACCAGTTTTGAGATGGCGGCGCGCGTCTTCAGAAAATGAAAGTTGTTTTGCGGGCATAGGGTATTCCTCCTTAAGATCTACAATTTGTCATTTCGCAGGGTGACAGTTAAAGTTCTAACTGTTATTTCTCGACGACGGCGAGAATGTCTTTCTCACTCATGATCAAATATTTTTTGTCGTCAATCTTGACTTCCGAACCGGAATATCTAGAGAAAATGATCTTATCGTTCAACGCGACTTCCATCTCGACGCGTTTTTTACCATCTTCGTCCCAGCGACCGGGTCCCACGCCAACGACCAAACCTTCTTGCGGTTTTTCCTTCGCCGTTTCCGGAAGGAACAAACCACTCGCGGTTTTTTCTTCCCCTTCGAGCGGATCAACAATTACGCGATCCGCAAGGGGTCGCAATTTGAGCGACTTGCCTGCCATATTATTTCCTCCTATCAGAGTTGGATTAGCACTCACGCCTATAGAGTGCTAAGCGACGACCAATATATATCAAACTGAGGAAAGTGTCAAGTAAAAGAATTGCAAAAAAACGCGGACGCGCAAACGCGGGGCACGCGCGAATATTTTTCTTCGCGTCCCCGCGTCGCGTTTTTATCGCGCCAAAATTTTCTATTTTATTTTTTGCGCGTCGGTTGCGCTGGCTCGCAATGTTGCTGATACCAAGTCACCGCGCCTTGCACCGCCGCGTCGACCGCATTGACTTGCGTCGCTTTGTCAACCCATTGCTTGCCCTTGACGCATTCATTCAAATTCACGTACGCGATTCCGAGTTTGTAATAATATTCTAAACGCGTGCCGCCAAATTGCACCGCCTTTTCCAAATTCACAACCGCATCTTGCCAATTCTGTTGCACGAAATAGACATGCCCGAGATGACCGTACGGCACTTCATATTTCACATCTACTTCAATTGCTTTTTTTAGTTGCGCGATCGCGCGCGCGTTATCGCCGGTCAACGCGTACGTCCAACCCAACTCGTCATAGCCCTGCGGATCCTTCGGCGCGATCTTGATCGCTTGTTGCAATGTCGCAATCGCATCGGGCGCGCGATTCACGATGCGATAATTCCGCGCGAGACTAATGTACAAATACGCGAATTTGGGCGCGAGTTGCAGCGCGCGCTGATATTCCGGCGTTGCCGCGCGATAATTACCGCGCGCTTCGTACACATAGCCTAAATTGCGATGCGCGTCCGCGTTGTTATCGTCCAACTGCACCGCTTTTTGCGCGGCGGCAAGCGCTTTATCTTGCCGATTTAAATCGGCGTACACTTCTGCCGCCATCGCATACCCCGTCGCGGATTTCGGATCGATTTCGGTCGCGCGCAACGCGTAATCGAGCGCGTCGGCATAATCGCCATTCCAGTCTAACGCTTCCGCGAGCGCGGCAAGATTTTCGGGACGTTGATCATTGATTTGAACCGCGCGGCGCGCCATTTGCACGGCTTCGTCGACGCGGCGCAACAAAATCAACGGTTTCGCGCTGCGCGCGTACGCGACATCATTCAGCGGTTCTTTCGCGACGACGGCTTGATATTCCGCGACCGCATTTTCCAAATTGCCGTCGGCGAAAAACGCGTCCGCTTTTTGCAAATGACTTGTTGCGCTCTCAGTTGGAGTTGGGAGCGGCGTCGCGGTGGGTTGCAAATTTTCGGGGAGCGGCACATTTTGCGCGATGTAAATTCCGTTCGCGGCGAATAGTAGAATGATCGCGTACGCGCCGCCAATCAGAATCACGAGCGCGACGAGACACGACCGCCACCACGGCGGACCACTGCGTTTGGGACCAACATACAAATTGACGATAGGCATTGGAATACGCTAGAAAGATTATATCATCTTAGAGCAACCATCAAAAAGAAGCGAGGCAAACATGTCATTCTGAGTAGATTCGCTTCGCTCACTATAAACTCCGCGAAGAATCTTGTAGTTTCAATGGGAATCTTGCTCGCTATTGAGGCAACAAGACCCTTCGCTATCGCTCAGGGTGACATTGTGGCTCATTTTGTTTGATTCACTCCACAATAATTTTCGCGATCAACAAACGATCGCCCATCGCCGCGCCATCGCGCGCAATAATCGGCAAGCGCGCGCCGTTCTCCACGCGATACATTCCCACTTCAATCGAGTAATCGCCGGGCAAAGTCCCGGGCGCGATCAACAATCCATAATTATCCGCGATCATCTCATCCGCGCGCCACGTGGTTGTCATTTTGAAATTCGCGCCCGGCTCGGCATCGCGTTGCGCGATCACGCGATTAGTTGCATCGAGCAGATGCGCGAAAACTTTATAGCGCGCGGTTGGAATTTTTTCCGCGCGCCACGTGAGCGTCAGCGTCACAATCTCGCCCACGCGCGCGCGCCGCGTATCCACGCGCACAGTTTGCAAAACAATCTCATCGCCGAGGCGCGCGTTCAACGTTTGCGTTTCACCGCGCGCGTTTGTCGCGATTCCGTACATCGCGAGCCGCACATTGCCGAACCATTCTTCGCGCGCGGGGAAAGCATTCTCGGCAAGTTTAGTTTCGATGATATTCTGCGGATCGCTTTGCTCGGTCGCCCAATAAATGGCGTACAATTTTTCCACGCGCGCCAATACTTGCTCGACATCCGCGCGCGTCGCGTCGGAATCGGGCGGGCGCATGCGCGGCAACGGATAGAGCGCGAGCGCGCGGTGATTGTAATATCGCACCACGTCGGCTTGACCGGGCGCGTCGATAAGAATGCCATCGTTTGCGCGCGCGGTTGCGTTGATCGCGCCGAAGATCGCGCGGTAATCGTCGCGCGCATAGCGCGGATTGAAATAATAGTTGGCGAGAGAGAGAAGCGTGAATACTACAAGCAGGATGCCAAGCGCGTATTGCGTAAAACGTAATGCGTAATATGTGACTTGGGACTTGGGACTTGGGACTTTGAATTTTTCCAACCCGCGCGCACATAGAATCAAAAACGGCGGGAGCGCGAGTAATAAAAATTTTGGATTGTACGCCGGACGCGTGAGCGAGACAGCGTACATCACCGCGACTGGAATAATCGTCCATAATCCTAACACGCTCGATAACCACAATTTGTTTCGCGCGGCATAAATCCCAACGAGAAATAGAATCGCAAAGATTAGCGCGATAATCGCGGCGATTGAACCTTCGAGCGTGAAGCCAACGCTGAAAATATTTGCCACGCGCGCGAGCAGGGTCAACAAATCAAACGGCTCGCTGATCGCGGGCCACGACGCGAGTTGATTGCCCGCGAATAAATACCACGGCAAAAACGCGGCGACGATGATCAATTGTCCAATGAGCCAAAAAGCGAGAGTGTGTTTCAGCGCGTCATTGCGAGCGTCCGAAGGACGCGAAGCAATCCCCAAGTTATCTGGAGATTGCTTCGTCGCCGCTTCGCGGCTCCTCGCAATGACGTTTGTATTTTTATTCCACGCGAACCCAAGCCAGAACGCGAAGGCCAAATTCTCAAACAGCAACAGCGTCGCGGAAAAATAATGCGTGTACAACGCGGCGATGTTCGCGATGATGAACGCAAGCCACGCAAGGGTGCGGGTGACACGTGACGAGTGACGAGAGTTTGATGTTAGAGGTTGGGTTATTGAAGTTGGAGGTTGGAAGTTGGAAGTTAGATTCTCTTGACTTGAATCTCTAATTTCTAATCTCCAATCTCTGACTTGCAGCATTTCCACCATCGCCCACACCGCGAGCGCGCTCCACAGCGGCAAAAAAATATACATGCGCGTCTCTTGCGAATAATAAATCATCAGCGGCGAGAGCGCGGCGAGAAACGCGGCGATGCTGCCAACTTTTTCATCGAATAATTTTCGCGCGAGACGAAACGCCACCGCGACAACGAGCACACCCGCAATCACCGATAAATACCGCGCGGCAAATTCCGAATTGCCCGCGAGTGCCATCCACAAATGCAAAAGGAAATAGTACAGCGGCGGATGAATGTCGCGCGCCGCGCCGTTGATGATCGCGTCGAGGTTGAGCGACGCGAGCGCGATGCTCGTGCCTTCGTCGTTCCACAAACTTTGCGCGTCGAGACGATAGACGCGCAAATAAAACGCGGCGAGCAACGCGACGCGGAGCCAGAATTTGTTTTTGTATCGGAGAAAAAGTTGGATCAAAGTGGAAAACAATTTTGGCGAAGGAAATTATTGTGACACGATCCAATCAACCTGACCGACATACCAGGCGGCAATTCACTGCCTCTGCCGTTAAGCGACTCGCGCGGTATTCTCGCGTAATTCGCGGGATGCTCCACCCCGCGCTTAACAGGTCAAGAACAAATCCTGCCTGGATGCGCGTGTATTTGAACGTGGGGCGTCCGCCGCATACGCCTGGCGCGGCGACAATATATTTTCCTAAAGGGTAATACGCGTAAATCTCGCCGCCATATTTTTCGCGCACGAGTCTTTTGCGGGTCGGATTATCTCGATTTGATTTCATCATTTACTTTTCTCCTGATCCGTGGTTGTTCTTGGTCTCAATCATATCTCACTTGAAAGTTTTTTTCAAGCCACGCGAATTTCCGACAACCTACCTCGACCTGGCTTTGTCCGCTTGTTTCGCTCTTGTCCTCTATCATCTCCAGCTAGGCGCGAAAGAAAAACGCGACGAACAGTGC
>JACQEA010000209.1 GCA_016200825.1 Chloroflexota bacterium
ATGGAAGAATACCGCCAATGGTGTGAAAAGAATTTGCCGGCATGGTTGGGTTATGGCCGCCTTTGATTATCGCCAAGCGCAAGAAATTCGTGATGCGCTCGCGCGCCAACGCGTTCGTTATTTATTCATTGGCAAATCGGGCGCTATCTTGTTGGGTTATGCAGACACAACGCAGGATGCCGATTTGTATATAGAAAAAAATCTAGAGAATAATCGCGCCTTGGTGCGGGCCTTGCGCGAGTTGGGGTTCGCGATAACCGTGGAGCAGGAAGCAGAAATCGTCCGGGGCAAGGATTTTGTTCAGTTGAAGCAGGGGCCTTTTGATCTAGATCTGATTTTTGCGCCCGATGGCATTGAGCGATTTGAAGACGCGTGGGCACGCCATTTGGACATTGAAGGTTTTCCGGTCTGTCACATTGACGATATCATCGCGAGCAAAGCCATGACCAATCGGCAAAAAGATCGCGAGGCGCTGCCGCGACTGCGCGCGTTTCGCGAGTATTGGGTCGCGCAACAAAACAAAAAATAATCTTTTTTCGTTTACGGGAATTCGTCTTCCTCGATCATTTTTTCTTCTTCCACTGCTTCGATTACTCTCCACGCAGAATAGGTTTCCGGACGGCCGCGCAAGCGAATCGGGCTCGATTCGCGCGTGTCAACATTAGAACCAACTTGTTCCTGCGTGCGCGCGTCCAGATAAATTCCGCGCGCGCGTTTTGCGGCTAGGCGTTCTGCGAGCGTAATGACATCGCCGATCACACTGTATGTTGCGCGCGTCGAATTGCCAATTCGTCCAGCCACGACCGCGCCGGTCGCGATTCCGATTCCAACTTGCACGTCCAGATTGTGGGCGCGCACGCGGGCGCGCGTTTCAGTTCGGATTTCTTGCGCCGCGTTCAACGCCGCACGCGCGTGATTGATTTGATCGAGCGGAAGATTCCAGAGCGCGATGAGCGCGTTGCCGCTTTGTTGAATCACGATGCCTTTGTGACGGAAAACAATCGCCGCGATCATTTTAATAAAATTGTTCGCGTGATCAATCAACGCGCGCGGTTCGCTTGTTTCCACCAGCGCGTCGAAATCGCGCAAGTCAATGCTCATCGCCGTGACGACGCGGCGCGTGCCCGCGAGGGAAAGCGTGCCGTGATCGTAAATCCGAATGACTTGATCCAGCGCGTCGGGCGCAGTGTTACCACTAAACATTCGATCCATCACGGCGCGCGGCCGGTCTTCCGCCCAATAACGATATAACATCACGCCAAAAAAAGTTAGCGCGAGCGCGAGCAGTGGATAAATCGGTTGAACCAAAATGCCAGCGTCGAATTGTTGAAACGCGTAGGTGAGATAAAAAAGTAAATAGAGCAACGCGAGTCCGGTCGCCGACAGCAATTGCAAATGCGGAAGCGTCGCGCCCGCGAGCAACGCGACGAGAAAGATCATCACGACTTGAATGAGGGGAGCTTGTTCGACGCGCGTGAGCGTCGCGGTCGGTGTGAAAAATAAATCGGTGAAAAAAGTTTCGAGTGGTTTGAGAACGCCGCCCGCCAACAAAATAACGATGAACAACCCGGCGGCAAGCGCGATCGCGCTGCCTAATTCTAATCGCGCTTGCACGCGGCGATTGCGCGCCAGCGCGTGCACGCGAAGCGAAATTTTTTCTAGGAGTCGTGGTTTAGCGCCCACGTTTTGATTTGATCATAACCGGTCGTGATGAGGGTTTCAAGTTGTCGCGCGCATGTTTCGTAATCGCTCAGTGTGCCGCCGTATGGATCGGCGATGTCAAAAATTTTTTGTTCGAGTTGACTCAAGAGATGCAGTTTGTAGGTATAAGCGGGGAATTGCGCGAGCAACACATCGAAATGATTTTGGGTCATCACGACAATTACATCGGCGGAAACAATATCAGCGCGCGCAACGGACTTGGCGCGATGCGCGCGCAAATTAATGCCGCGCTGTGCCATCACGGTTTGCGCGTGACCGGAAGCGGCTTGATTGTCCATGCCCCATGTTCCCGCCGACCGCGCGTACCATTCCGCGCTTTCGCCGCGCGCGCGGGCGAGATGATTGAACAATGCCTCTGCCATAGGCGAGCGACAAATATTTCCGGTGCAGACAAAGAGAACCGAATGGCTCACGCAAGCCTCACCGTCATTTGTTCGGATGCGCGAATCAAACGCTAATCACTTTCGAGCAACAGGTATTCAAGTTCTTGGAGCCGAACGATTTGTTCGTCCGCGAGCGCGCCCACTTCCGTTTGAATCGTCAGGATATCAATTAACTCGTTATCCATTTTTTCAAACTCAGTGGGATTGAGCCGCGGACGCCCTTTGCCGCTCAAGCGATAGCGGTCGAGATAATCGCGATATTCTTCGGTGGCGGGTTTCGCGGGAGGGGCAACCACGCGGAGCGCGGTTTTTTTCGCGCGGACGATTTTTTTGCGCGGCGTTGATTTTCGCGTCGAGGCGCGTTGCGCGATTTTCTTTTTCACGCGTGATTTATTCTTGCGATTCGGCATCCGTTCACTCCAAGAGTTAAACCAAAGATCGAAAACATTATACCACACCGCGCTCTACATTTCACCAGAAATTTTCGCGCGCAGTATCGTAAGGGTCTGGAAAAAAATAACTTCCCGATTGTCACCCTGAGCCGTTCTTGCGAAGGGTCTTGTTGCTTCAATAGCGTACAAGATTTCTGTTGGAACAACAAGATTCTTCGTCGCGGCGGTAAAGTAAATTGAGTTGATTGGTTGCAGGGTCAAGAAAAAGAAAAAAACTGTGACCTAACATTTCCATTTCATCAATCGCTTGCGCTTCGGTCAACGCGTGAATGAAATGGCGTTTGCGTTTGATAACCGCGCCCGTCGTAGTTGTGTTCAACGCGTTCGCTTTGGCGAATTGGGTGCGGCTGTGATAATGCTTTTCTTTGTAGCGATCAATTTGTTTGTACAGTTTCTCTAACACCGCATCCATCGCCGTCATGATTTCGGCGGCGCGTTCCTCGCCGCGCAAAATCTGACCATCACTATGCAGAGTAATTTGGACTACTTGGCTTTGCTCCGCCCGCCGCGTATTTTCAACTTTCAATTCAACATGCGCTTGTTTTAATGCGGGCAGGTGCTGTTCCAACTTGCCGATCTTTTTTTCGATTTGCGTTTTGAGTTGTTCCGAGACGTGGAGATTGCGACCTTGAATTTGCAATTGCATAGCATCCTCCAAAACGAAAAGAATCGAAACGGATTCGGTTCCAAACTTATCTGCCTCTTGCCAACGCTAAACCCCATACGGATTGCGCGCCCGCTTGCTTTAACGCGACCGCGCACGCGTCCATCGTCGCGCCGGTCGTCAACACATCGTCAATCAACAAGATTTGCCGATGCCGAACGCGCGCGGTTGCGGTGAACGCATCCGCGACGTTGACGCGCCGCGCGGCGGCGTCCAATTCTACTTGCGGCAACGTTACGCGCACGCGCGTTAACGCTTCGCTCCACACTTCGCACCCGCGCCGGGCTTGCAATTCGCGCGCGAGCAAAAGCGATTGATTATAACCGCGCGCGCGTTCGCGTTCGGCGTGCAGCGGCACGGGAACGACGACATCGAAAGGCAAATGCTGTTCGCGGAGGTACGCGTCGAAGCGCGCGGCTAGTATCGCGGCAAGCTCGACGCGTTTTTCGTACTTGAACGCGTGAATCGCCCCGCGCATTTTGGTTTCAAAAAAATAAATCGCGCGCGTGCCGTCAATAACCAGCGGAAATTGTTTGCAGTACGCGCACGGGAAGGTGAGGAGGTGACGACCGCAGTGTTCACAAATCGGCGTGGGAATAATTTCGCACGAGGCGAGGCAGTCTTGACAAAACCAATTCCCGATGCGTTTGCAGGTGACGCAACGCGGCGGGAAGAGGAGATCAATCAGCGCGCGTTGAAACGGCTGCGCGTGGCGAATAATTCGCGATAACATATTTTCCCGCGACCCGATCAATTTAGAAAAGGATCAGCGCGTCCAACGGATTCGCAGAGAGCCAAGCCCTTAGAGCAACTATCAAAAAGAAGCGAGGCAAACATGTCATTCTGAGTAGATTCGCTTCGCTCACTATAAACTCCGCGAAGAATCTTGTAGTTTCAATGGGAATCTTGCTCGCGATTGAGGCAACAAGACCCTTCGCTATCGCTCAGGGTGACATTGTGGCTCATTTTGTTAGACGCTTTTAGGCGAGATGGATAATTTCGATTTGATCGCCGACGCGCGTGCCGATTTCCGCCGCGCGACCGGCGGGGAGTTCTAATACCTGCGCGGCGCGAAACACAAACGGCGTCAATCGCAACGGCGGCATTGCATTTTCAATTCGGACGACGCGATTATTTTTGTCCAGAAATAACGCGTCAATTGCAAAGCGCATCCCAATCGTATGAATGGCTTGCTCGCCTTGCAAGAGCAAGCCGTCCCCGCGCGCGAGGGACTTGACTCCCAACAATCCGCGCAGGCGCGCCCATGCGCTGGCGGCAATCGAACCATTGTCTACTAAAATCGCGGCGCGCGTCTGATTGATCGCGCGGAATTTTTGCGAGAATGATTGCGCGGATTTATTTTGCGCCAAAGCCTTGACCCATAAAAATCAAGACCGACGGTCCTAACAATACGATCATGATCGAAGGAAAAACTAGAAACACCAACGGGAACATCATTTTCACCGGCGCTTGCGCGGCGAGTTCTTCCGCGCGCTGGCGGCGTTTCACGCGCATCTGCTCGGATTGAATCCGCAAAACTTTGGCGAGACTAACGCCTAACTGATCGGCTTGAATTACGGCCGCGATAAAATTCGATACGTCCGGCACGCCGATGCGTTCGGTCATATCGCGCAAGGCTTCGCGGCGCAATTTGCCCACGCGAATTTCTTGAATCACGCGCGCAAATTCGTGCGAAAGTTCCGTGTCCGATTTTTCAATGACCTTGACCATCGCCGCGTCAAAACCCAGCCCGGCTTCTACGCTCACCGTCAACAAATCCAGCGCATCCGGCAACGCGCGTTGAATTTGATGTTGCCGTCCGCCAATTTTGATATTGAGCCAAAAGATTGGCAAATAAAATCCAAGAATCGCCGCGATCACGCCGAAGAGCAAGAGATTCGCCACGGGGGATTTGAATGCGAACAGTGGCAAGATAACCAAACCGCCAACAATCACAGCCGCGAGTCCGCGCACACCGAGAAAATCTGCGGATGTCCAACCGTTTGGATTGCCAGCGAGATTGAGTTTGCGTTTTAATTCTTCGACGTTGCGTTGCGGCGCAAAGCGTGAGATGAAACCCGAAGTGCCGCGAATCAATGGTAAC
>JACQEA010000032.1 GCA_016200825.1 Chloroflexota bacterium
GGCGCGGCGCGCGGAAAAACGCGCGGCGCGGCGAACGCGCCACGCGGCAGTTCGGCATTTAATTCGGTGAGCGCGCGTTGAATCAGCGCGGGATCGTGGACGCCGCGCAAATCCAACACGCGAACGTGCGCGCGGACATCGTCAATCGCGTCGCGCGGAATTTCGCGATCAATCTGCGCGCTTTCAGCCTGCCCTGAGCCGAGCGAAGGGTCGTTGCAAATGTGATGCGCGGCGTCCACGCCCGCGCGCACTAATTGTAGAAATACCGCGCCGCTGTGCGTGAGATCGGGACCGCACAAAATAATCGCGCGGACGGTGGGTTGCGCGAGGATGTTGCGGAGCAAATAATTGATGCCGTCGTTGGAATAGAGATTGCCGAGGATGCTGTACGAATCGGAGGAAAGTGTATCGCGCAGACGCGCTTGTTTCATCCAGAGACAACACACCGCCGCGGGGTGATCGGGCGCGCCGAAGGTGAGGTTATCGCGAAAATAGAGGGGCCAGTCGGGTGTCATTTCTGATTTCAGATTGATGGTTCAAGAATAAAGCCAACCCATCATTAATCATCAACGAATCGTTTTGGCTCCGTTAGGATTCGATTTGGCGCGCCAAAAGTTCGCGCGCTTGATTGCCCAGATTTTCAAACACGACGCCAACATTTTGGATGCCTTTGTCGCCGGAGGAAATGTGCGTGACGCGGCCGCGCAATTTGAGCACCTCGTTGTTGTCCATGAGAAAATCGAGCACGACTTCTTGCTCAAGCTCGAACGGATCGAATGTTTCGAGCATTACGCCGACTAGACTGAGATTGAGAGTGCGGACAAAACCGGCAACCGTTTCTTTGCCGTCTTTGACGCGATACGCGGTGAGGAGATGCGTCTCGACGCGTTTTTGTTTGCGGCGTTCTCGGTCTGGCACGGCGGCTCCTTTAATTTTTTTTCAAGCGTTCCAACACTTGGGTTAGCAGGGTGCGGTCGGTTTCAGAAATTTGGGTGAAACGTACGCCGATGCGATAGGGCGCGGGCGCGCGCGGCTCCGGCGTTGGCTCGACGCGCATAATTTGTCCGCGCACATCCATCACTTGATTTGAATCGGCGATGACCAAAAACGCGATTGCCGCGCCGAGTGGTAATTCATCCAGCGCTTCAACGCGCGCGCCGGTTTCGCTCAAGTCCACTGTGTACGTCGTCGTCGCGGCGCCATTCGCGGGGCGATAAAAATATTTGATTGGCAGATGCGCCGGAACGCGGGCGGCGGCGCGGCGTTCTTGAAATTCCATTACGACCTCCTTGTCGTGGTCAAGGTGCGGGTCACTTGCACCGCGCCTCGATCATTCATCAAACAAAAAGACGGGCTCTTGATAAAAGCGCGCGTGCCGCTCGCGAATTTTAGTCGTGAGCCAATCGTCGAGCCACGCGTTTTTTTCTTCGAGTGATTGCGCGCTTTCCAAAATAGCGAGTGGAAGGTTGATGCGGAGCGCGCGGCCCGGAATAATGTGCCGCGTCACGCCCATCGGCAATTTGGATCCGTTCAATGCCAGTTGGCGAATTTCGTCCGGGCGATAACGCGGAAAAACGATGAGCGCGCTCAAACGCCCATGCTCCGCGATCAAACGCTCCACATCCGTATGCGCCACGCGGTACATTTCGCCGCGGCCTTCGTACGCCGCGACAACTGCGTTCAATATGCGCGCGTGCTCCGGTAGACGATCATCTTGCGCGCACAACGAATAAACTTTGCCATTCCCCAACATAATCGTCGCAATACTTTTTCGTTGTGCCAGCGCGTCTGTCGCTTGTTCCATCGTTACCGGCTCAACGCGCACGCCGGACATTGCGCGCACGGCGTCGAAAAATTTATTGACCGGCGCGTCGAGCAACATGTGATTCCACGTTTCCAAAACAATGCCCGGCGCGGTGTAATCCACGATTTGCACGACCACATCGCGGCAGTTCATTTGTTTGAGCGCGGTCGTGCGCGACGCGCCATCCAGAACGATATACTTGTCTTGAAATTCAGAAACGATCGGCGGATTCTTGAGCAGGCGATCTTGTTTCAGACGTTCAATCAATTTCTCGACGCGTTTGTTTTCGATCTGTTCGTGCAGTACCACATCGTTCAGCGAAACGATGCGCAGGACTAGTTCTTTCGCGTTCATCAGAATGCATTATAATCGCGGGCATTGGGTTGGTCAAGCGACAAGAATCGCGAAGGCAGTCAGCAGAAGGCAGTAGGCAGAAAACTTTCTCTGCTTTCCGCGGTCTGCTTTCTGCCTTTCTCATTACGCCGCGATTTTCACTTTGGGCAATTGCGCGACGGCTTGCGCGACTGCTTCGGCGGGATATTCGTAATCCGGTAATTTATTGGCGAGATAATCCGCGTAGCCTTGCAGATCGAAATGTCCGTGCCCGGACAAATTGAACGCGATCACTTTTTTCTCGCCGCTGGCTTTGCATTTCAACGCTTCATCAATCGCGACGCGAATCGCGTGCGCAGATTCCGGCGCGGGTGCGATGCCTTCTGCGCGCGTGAATTGAATCGCGGCGGCGAAAACTGGATTCTGCGGAACCGCCACCGCTTCAATCACACCGGCATCGAACAACGCGCAAACGATCGGCGCCATGCCATGATAGCGCAAACCGCCGGCGTGAATCGGCGCGGGAATGAATGACGATCCGAGCGTGTGCATTTTGACGAATGGGGTCATTTGCCCGGTGTCGCCAAAATCGTACGTGTAAATTCCTTTCGTGAGCGAAGGCGCGGCGGTTGGCTCAACCGCGACGACGCGCGTCTTTTTGCCGCCTTTGATTTTCTCGCGCACGAACGGCAGCGCAAATCCGCTGAAATTGGATCCGCCGCCGATGCAACCGATGACGACGTCGGGATACACATTCGCCATTTCAAATTGCTTGAGCGCTTCTTGTCCGATAATCGTTTGATGCATCAACACATGATTGAACACCGAGCCAATCGAGTATTTGGTATCGGGTTGATGCGTCACACAATCTTCGAGCGCTTCGGAAATCGCGATGCCAAGTGAGCCGGTGTGTTTGGGATCTTGCGCCAGAAATTTTTTGCCAACTTGCGTGTCGTTCGACGGCGACGCGACAATTTGCGCGCCGTACGTTTCCATCAAAATGCGGCGGTACGGTTTCTGATCGTACGAGACGCGCACCAGGCTTGCGCGAGCGCGGTGTTGGTTTTATGCGAGCCAACCGGTGAAACGCCTTCGTACTTGAAATAAATTTGCGCGGGTGTGTCGAGAATTTTTTCCAATCGCCGCGCGCGCATTAGCGGCGTGGGACGAAACAAACGATACGCTTCTTGCACCGGTTCGGGAATGTCAATGTACTCGGCAGTGTACGGACCCACTCCGGCTTCTTGCATAATTATTTCCATCGGAAATAACGGCGCAAGATCTTCCGGTCCCACCGGGTTCATCCGCCCCGGATGAATGATGGGTGGAAGTGGTTTGGGAAGCGATGGCACGATGTTGAGCCATTGCTTTGGCATTTGACTTTCATCGAGAAAAAATTTTGTCTTTTCCATTTTCCCCTCCTCTTTCGGATTTGGTGATTAGGTGATTGGGTGATCAGGTAATTGATTAGGTCATAGGCGCCTCCGCTAATAATTTTCGATTTTCAATTTTCGATTTGCAATTTCTGTTTTTCAATCGTCAATCGGCAATCGTCAATCGAAAATTATTTCAGTCCCATCGCGTCTCTTGCCATTCTCACCGTTTCTTCCGATATGGGTCGGACCTTCGCCGCGCCCGCCGCGAGAATTTCGTCCACAATTTTTGGATTCGCTGTGTAGCGCGCGCGGCGTTCGCGGATCGGCGCGAGAAAATTTTCTAACGCGGCGGTCAATTTATTTTTCACTTCGACATCACCCACTTTGCCCGCGCGATAACGGGTCTTTAACTCTTCGACCTCAACTCGATTCGGATTGAACGCGTCGTGATAATCAAACACCGGATTCCCTTCAACGGTTCCCGGAATATCGGCGCGCACGCGCTTGGGGTCCGTGTACATATCGCGGACTTTATGTTTGACCGTTGCCGAATCATCAGAGAGCATAATCGCGTTGCCGAGCGATTTGGACATCTTGCCTTGTCCATCCGTTCCGACCAACGTCGGCACTTGTCCGATCAATGTATCCGGTTCGGGGAACACGTCGCCGTATAAAAAATTAAATCGGCGCGCGATCTCGCGCGTGAGTTCTAGATGCGACGCCTGATCTTTGCCGACCGGCACCAGATTCGCGCGCACATGCAAAATATCCGCGGCTTGCAAGACCGGATAACCGAGCAGTCCGTACGATGGCTGTTCAATGTGTTCTGCGTCCATCACTTCTTTCAGCGTCGGCACGCGTTCAAGGCGCGGCACCGTGGCTAACATCGAAAAAAGTAAATGCAATTCGCATACACTCGGCACATCCGATTGGCGATAAATCGTTACTTTGTTGGGGTCAATGCCGACCGCGAGATAATCCATCACCAGATCGCGCGTAAACGCGCGCGTCGCGATGACGTGATCTTTTTCCGCGTGCCGCGTGAGCGCGTGATAATCCGCGACGAGCAAAAAAACTTCGTACTCATCTTGCAATTTCACGCGATTCGCCAGCGTGCCAACATAATTTCCCAAATGCAATGCTCCGGTCGGTCGGTCGCCGGTGAGAATGCGTCCTTTGGACAATGAGACCTCCCTGCTGTCATTGCGAGGAGCGCTTGTTGCGACGAAGCAATCTCCAAATCGCGCGAGAAGATTGCTTCGCGGATGGATTCGCTTCGCTCAGGATAAACTCCGCGAATGTGCTCGCAATGACGGAATCGAAAATAAAAATCGCCCGTCCCGCGCAAAAATTATTCGCGCAAGGGACGAGCGTTTCAAATTTCAAACACCCGTGGTGCCACCCACGTTAGACTGCTGATAAAAAAAATCGCGCTTGTGAAATCACAAAACGCGACGCCAGTCTCACTTTATAATTGGAGTGAAAAAAATTCACGACAATCTCTGCCACGATAACGGGGGCGGTTCCGGCGACACTTACAGTAATCAGTCGTCAGTTTGCAGTAATC
>JACQEA010000216.1 GCA_016200825.1 Chloroflexota bacterium
GGAAAGAGAAAACGCGGACGCGGTCGCGCATGGTTGCACCGGCAAAGGCAACGATCAGGTGCGATTTGAATTGACGTATCAGGCGCTCAATCCAAAATTAAAAGTGATCGCGCCGTGGCGCGAGTGGAATATTCGTTCGCGGCAAGACGCGCTCGATTACGCCGCCGAATTCAACGTGCCAGTCACCGCAACTTTGAAATCCATTTATTCGCGCGATTGGAACATTTGGCATTTGTCGCACGAAGGCGGCATCCTCGAAGATCCGTGGCAAGAACCCGAAGCCGCAATGTTTCAACTCACCGTCGCGCCGGAGCAAGCGCCGGACGAACCCGAGTACGTTGAAATCGAATTTGAAAAAGGAATGCCGCGCAAAGTGAACGGCATCGCGCCGGGTCCGATCGAATTGATCACGACCTTAAACGCGCTCGGCGCGAAACACGCGATTGGGCGCGTGGATTTAGTCGAGAACCGTTTGGTCGGAATGAAATCGCACGGCGTGTACGAAACACCCGCGGGCACGATCCTCGTTGAAGCGCATCAGGCGCTGGAACAAATTTGTTTGGATCGCGAGACGTTGCATTACAAACAACAACTCGCGTTGCGTTACGCGGATTTAGTTTACAACGGTCAATGGTTCACGCCGTTGCGCGAAGCGCTCGACGCGTTTGTGCGCGAGACGCAAAAAACGTTGACAGGCACGGTGCGTTTGAAATTGTACAAAGGGAATGTGATGTTGGTCGGACGTAAATCGCCGTTCAGTTTATATCGCGAAGATTACGCGACGTTTGGACAGGAAGACGTTTACAATCAAAAAGACGCGGAAGGATTTATTCGTTTGTTTGGACTGCCGCTCAAAGTGCGCGCGTTGTTAGACATTGAAAAACACGGCAAGAGCGCGTACGCGCAGCCGGATTATTCCAAATTCAAACGGGATTGATTCTCACCGCAGAGAACGCAGAGAGCGCGGAGGGAGATTGTCATGCTGAGCGCAGCGAAGCATCTTGTTATGCGCCATTGAATCAAATCCCAGTAACAAGATTCTTCGGTCGCTTTCGCTCCCTCAGAATGACATTTCTCCGCGCCCTCTGCGGTGAAATATCGGAGAAATTATGAATCAAAGTGTCACGGTACCAAAAGGTTTCAAAGCCACCGGCGTCGCGTGCGGATTGAAAAAAACAAACGCGCTCGATCTCGCGCTGATTGCGAGCGAAAATGATTGCGCGGGTGCGGGTGTGTTCACGACGAATCGCGTGCAAGCCGCGCCGGTGATTTACGATAAAGAAATTCTCGGCAAAAATCGCGATGCAATTCACGCGGTGGTAATTAACAGCGGTTGCGCGAACGCGTGCACAGGTGAAGACGGAATGCGCGATGCGCGCGATACGGCGCGCGCCGCCGCGAACGCGCTGGGTTGTCGCGCGAATCAAATTTTAATTTTGTCTACTGGTGTGATCGGCGTGCGGCTCGATATCGCGAAAGTGCGCGCAGGAATCGCGCAAGGCGCGAAAAGTTTATCGTCTGAAGGTGGCAACGACGCGTCCAAAGCAATCATGACGACTGACACACGACCAAAAGTTTTCGCAATTCGCAATTCGCAATTCGCAATTGGTGGCATGGCAAAAGGCGCGGGAATGATTCATCCGAATATGGCGACGCTGCTCTCCGTCATTACGACCGACGCGAAAATTTCTCCCGCGCGATTGGATCGCGCGCTGAGAATCGCGGTGGAAAAAAGTTTCAATCGTATCAGCGTAGACGGCGATATGAGTACGAATGATACGTTGTTAGTATTGGCGAATGGCGCGTCGGGTTACGAAATAAGCAACGCGCAAGATATTGAAAAATTCACGGAAGCATTAACTCGAGTCGCAACTGATTTAGCCAAACAAGTCGCGCGTGATGGCGAAGGCGCGACAAAATTCGTGGAGATTGTTGTGAGCGGCGCGCGCGCGGAAAAAGATGCGGCGCGCGTTGCCAAATCAATCGCGAATTCTCCGCTCGTAAAAACTGCCATCTACGGCGCGGACGCGAATTGGGGACGCGTGGTTTGCGCGGCGGGGTACAGCGGCGTTGAAGTCGAGCCGAACAAAATGGCGTTGTGGTTCGGCGATGTGAATGTTTTCAAAAACGGTACGCCGACGCAGTACAACGATGCCGACGCGACGCGCGCGATTTCAAACGCGGAAGTTTTCATTCGCTTGGATTTGGGAATGGGCGAAGCAAGCACGACAATGTGGACGTGCGACCTCTCGCATGATTATGTGACGATAAATGGAAAGTACCGAACATAGGAAATCCCAAATAACCAAATCCCAATTCCCAAAAGTCGTTGTTAATCTTGGGCTTTGGATTTTTGGGAATTGGGATTTCTCGCGGAGCGAGTATGTGGGGCGGACGTTTTTCCAAATCTATTGACGATACATTCGCGCGACTCAACGCGTCATTCTCTTTCGATTGGCGGCTGTACGACGCGGATATTCGCGGGAGCATTGCGTATGCCAAAGCGCTCGCGCGCGCGAAAATAATTTCCGATGCGGAGCGCGACGCGTTGGTGGATGGATTGACGCGGGTCAAAACTGAATTCGACGCGCAAACTTTTCACGCGCAAGCGAGCGATGAAGATATTCACACTGCCGTCGAAAGA
>JACQEA010000217.1 GCA_016200825.1 Chloroflexota bacterium
AAACCATGTGGTGAGCGCAGCGAATCCATCCGCGAAGCAATCACCTAGTTGCAATATGGAGATTGCTTCGCCGCCGATGGCGGCTCGCAATGACAATTCAAATACGCGAGGCTTGACAGCGAGAAAATTTGGTGTAAAATACGAATAGAACAATCGTTCGTTTTAGAACGATTGCGCGCGATAAATAGCAAGCGTTCGTGTCCTTTCAATTCTTACGGACAAAAAATTTCCGCGAGCGCTAAAAAAGGAGGCAAAATGACGCGCGAAGAAATTTTGGCGTTGTGTGCAAAAGCGCCGAACGTAGGTGCAGTCAAGCACGAAGAATTTGCGGATTACATCGTCGTGTTGGAATCACAGAAACGACACGGCGACGAGTGGCAAACCGTCGCGCACGCGTATATGGCGGTGGATGGGAAACTGGCGATGGCGAACGAAGATCATCGCAAGCAAAGCAAGCGGCTCGATTTTAGTGAGCCAAAAGTTTTGCTCGACAACGCGGAACAACTCACGTTGCAAGTGATGGTGTCGAGCGAAATGTACGGATCGCGGCACGGCATCGCGACGAGCCGAAAAAAAGGCGGCACGCGCGCGGAGCAAGAATTTCCGTGGGAAGTGGCAGAGACATCCGCGATTGGTCGCGCGCTCGCGGCAATGGGGTACGGACTCTTGCCGGGCGCGGGACTCGCGAGCGCGGAAGATATTATGCGCGTGAGTGCGACGAGCGATGGTGCGCGAAAAGAATCGCGCAAAGCGCCGCTGATGTCCGCGAATCAACGCACCAAGTTGATCGAGTTGTATCGCGAACAGCACGGCGGAAGCGAAGCCGAAGCAATAAAAGGATTGGACGCGTTGTTTGCGAGCGCATTCAAGCACGGATTCGCTGAAGCGACCGTGCCTGAAGCATCCGACACCATTTCCAAACTGATCGCGCAAAAGCAGGCGCGCGCGAAAAAGTAGAACGTAAGCAAGTAAGGCGTAATGCGTAACGAGCATCCAGTTCGTTACGCATTATTTTTTTGCGAGGCAAATGTTTGGTTTCATAAGATATTGACACGCGACGGCTACTGTTGTAGAATGGCACAAGATCAAGCAAGACCGAGCGAGGGAGAGCGTGGCAAGACAACGTGAATTTCTAACGACCAACGAAGTGGCGCAAACGCTGGGCATCAGTCCGTTTACGATTCGCCGCTATATCAAACTGCGCAAATTGAAAGCCGTGAAACTGGAAGGAAGTTATCGCGTCCGCTCTGCCGATCTGGAAAAATTTCTTCAAGCGCGCGAAATCGAAACCGAAGAAGAACTCGCGGCAAATGGCACGGAGAAAGCTATCGCGCGGGCGCGGGATAAAGCGCGCGAACAAAAAAAACCGTTTGCCGCGCCAAAAAAATCGCGTCGGAAAAAATAAGTGAGGAGGAGTGATGCGTACGAATGATCGCCGACTGATTGTTGGGCTAATAATTTTGATCGCGTTGATCGCGGGGTTGATTGGGGATGCCGCGCCCGCGGCGGCGGATGCGCCGCTGGGGTATGTGGTGCAGTGGGGCGACACGTTGTATTCCGTTGCCGCGCGCTACGGCGTTACGATCAACGCGTTGATGCAAGCGAATAATTTACACAACCCGGATTTTATTTACGTCGGTCAACGCTTGATCATTCCCGGTTCCGCCGCGCCGATTGCATTCACGGCGACGGCGTACGTTGTTCAATCCGGCGATACACTTTTTGCGATAGCGACGCGTTATGGAACAACAGTCGCCGCGTTGATGCAGACGAATGGTCTGTATAATTATTGGATCTATGTCGGACAAACGTTGCGAGTGCCCGGTGCGCCCGCGCCGTTGATTCCCGCGCCGCCTCCGCCATCGCAAATTCCGACGCAAGGCGCGTATTACATCGTGCGCCCCGGCGATTATCTCACGTTGATCGCGGCGCGCTATGGCTCGTCAGTCTATTCGATTGCGATTGCAAATGGTTTGTCGAATCCATCGTTCATTTGGTCCGGACAACGATTATTTATTCCCAGCGGACGCGCGCTCGTATATCCGATAGTGCCGCCGCTCGCGACCAGCGCGCCTGCGATTCTAATCGCGCCAACCGCGACGCCAATTCCAGCCGCGGCGATCATTGCGCCCGCGCCGACGGCAAATCCAAACGCGAATTTATGGGAATCGGTAATTTTGATCAACACGCAAGGCACGGGTCCGTGTTGGATCACCGCGTATGTCGTTGGAAAAAATAATTGGCCCGTCGTGGTCGCGTCTGTGGATGGGAGTTACATCAGCGATCCAAAATTTACCGGCACCAAACCGGAAAAAGGACCGTACGCGGTTGAATTCGCGCACGCGTGCACGCGCACGTGGCGCGTGATTCCGTTGGGGCTGAATGTATACGCGGATGTGACCTTGAATGGCGGGCACGCGGAAGTGGAATTTCACCCGCGCCCTTAATCTCGCGATTTCTTTCTGCGCGATACTCGTCGCGCTCTCAGCAGAACAACAAGCCGTGGAGCAATCCGCGGCTTGTTGTTTTTTTCGCGTGTGTCCGCGCGATTTGCGAGCGCAGCGCTTCAAATATTTTGCAGAAATTTTTTCACCGCTTGAGGAAATGACCAATGAATCTGAAAGAGCAACTGCCTGTAAAGGATTTATGAGACCGCTTTTAGTTTGGATTGACCATAGCGCCTCCATGAACCAGCGTTGCCTATTTTATCATAAAATGGGACCCCCAAATTGGGCCTTGACGCGCGGGTTTTGGTTGTGGTAGAATCGCGGCAGTGAATTGAGATGCGCTGAAAAAGAGCATTAAAAATGCACGGATTTTTATGATGCTCAGGACATCCGCAGGTGGCTTTAGAGAGTGGGGAACATTCCTCACCGAACCGCTCGGTTGTGGAAATGAAGAAGTGAAATTGCCCTAATTATCAATCAATCAGACTCTCTTATGGGTGGATTTTAGAAAGATTAATGGTGCTGTCGCGACGAATTGAATTCCCGAAAGGGGTTTGAAACTTTTTTCCGTAGTGGCGAGACTTAAATACGAGTATGGTCGCGACGAATTGAATTCCCGAAAGGGGTTGAGGAAAGTTCCAAGCGACAAGCGTCAAGTGACAAGAAAAAAATCTTGCCGCTTGTTGCTTGAAACGTGTGGCTTGATTCCCGCAAGAGGTTTG
>JACQEA010000218.1 GCA_016200825.1 Chloroflexota bacterium
AGTTGGCGTGAGCGATGGAACTGAAACGGAAATTGTGAGCGGATTGAACGAGGGCGATCAGATTGTGATTCCGTAATTATTTTATCGCGTCGGCGTTGGAGTTGGAGTTGAGGTCGCGCCCGTTGAACCAACCGCGGGCGCGGGCGTCACAAAGCCCGGTGTTTCAGTTGGGGTTGGTCGAATCAACGTCACGGTTGGACCCGCGGGGGATGCAGTTGGAAATCGCGTCGCAGTAACGCGCGGCGCGGTGGGCGTAATAAAATCGTACGGGAGCGGGCTGACACGGCGAAGTTCAGTCGGACCCGGCGTAAAAGTTGGATTCGCGGCGCGCGCGGGCGGCGCACCATTTGATTCTGGAAAAACTAAGGTCGCGAGTGTAGCCAGCACCAAATAATTCGCGAGGATCAACACCACAATCACATTCCACTTTCGCCAAACCATTCATCGCTCCTCAATGAAATCGCGGACATTATATCATCCCGCGCGAATTGGCGCAAAAATAAACACGGAGACACGGCGCGTCGCCTTTCACCGTGTTTTTGTTTCAGAAAAAAATTCGACCCATGCGCTTTGATATTTTTACGCTTTTTCCCGAAATGTTTGCGGGCGCGTTCGACTCGAGTATGTTGAAACGCGCGCGCGCCGCGCGCGGGCTGGAAATTTTTTTGCACGATATTCGCGCGGCGACGACGGACAAACATCATGTCACCGACGATACTCCGTACGCGGGCGGCGGTGGAATGATCATGAAGCCCGAACCGATTTTTGCGGCGGTGGAGTCCGTCTTGGAGATTAGAAGTTGGAAGTTAGATGCTGGAAACGCGTCAATCCAACCTCCAAATTCTATCGTCCAACCTCTAACTCCTATCATTTTGCTTTCACCGCAAGGCAGACTATTCAACTCAACGATTGCGCGCGAGTTGGCGCGCGCGGATCGCCTCGCGTTGATCTGCGGACATTACGAAGGCGTGGACGAACGCGTGCGCGCGCATCTCGCGACCGATGAGATTTCGATCGGCGATTACGTTCTGACCGGCGGCGAAATTCCGGCGATGGTAATCGTGGACGCGGTCGCGCGATTTATTCCGGGCGTGCTCGGCAATCCCGACGCGCCGCATTCCGATTCGCACGCGCGCGGATTATTAAAAGGTCCGCAGTACACGCGTCCCGCGGATTTTCGCGGCTGGCAAGTTCCGGAGATTTTGTTATCCGGTAATCACGCGCAAATCAACGCGTGGCGTCGCCGCGAAGCGTTGCGGCGAACGTTCGAATCGCGCCCGGAATTATTACGCGCTGTCGCACTTTCAGATGAAGAAAAAGAATTTTTACGCGCTCTGGGCTGGCAAGAATAATTTGCGCTCATCGAATTCTCGTGCTATAATTTCGCCGTTCGTGGAAAGAGAATGTGCCAAACAATAGCCGGTAGAACGTGGCTGGCTATTCTTATTTTTTAGAAAGTGAGTCGAAAAATGGATCTGGTTGCGGCGCTCACCAAATCGCAATTGAAAACCAAATTGCCGGAACTAAAACCCGGCGACCGCGTCAAAGTTCATTCGCGCATCGTCGAAGGCGACCGCGAACGCATTCAAGTATTTCAAGGCACCGTGTTGCGATTGCGCCGCGAAAAAACTGCGCAGGCGAATATGACCGTGCGCCGCGTCGCCACGCACGGGATTGGCGTCGAACGCACATTTAATTTACATTCGCCGCGCGTCGAAAAAATCGAAGTCTTGGGTCACACGCACGTGCGCCGCGCGCAGTTGTACTATTTGCGCGGGCGTTCCGGCAAAGCCGCGCGCTTGCGCGAGAAACGTTCGGTTGAAGGCGCACCAACTGCCGAAACGGAAACCGCCACAACCGAGACCGAATAAAAAATTAGCCGAGGATTGCCTCGGCTCTTTTGTTTAATAGGCATTATTCAGAATAAAAAATCTCACCGCAAAGCATGCCCTGAGTACGTTCGCTTCGCTCAGTATAAACTCCGCGAATGGGACGCAAAGAACGCAAAGAATAAACAATAAAACTAGGACGTGTATGCAAAACCGTCTTGCAGGAATCTAGTGCATTTGACAGCAAGATTCTTCAATGTAACCAGCGGCAAAAGAACTTTTTGCACACACGTCCTAGCGTGAACCCTTCATTTTATTTCTTCGCGCACTTGGCGTGTTGGCGGTAAAAATTATTCCGCATAAAGTCTAATAGATATTTTTGTCCACGAAACACACGAAAAATCACGAATGAAAAATTTCTTCGTGTACTTTCGTGTATTTCGTGGATCATCCCTAATGCGAAAAATGTCCAAACGCGTTCCGACGCTTCACTTTGAATCCAAATATTGGGCGCGCGGTTTTTCGCGCGTCGCAGGAATTGACGAAGTGGGGCGCGGGGCGTGGGCGGGACCTGTCGTCGCGGGCGCGGTC
>JACQEA010000033.1 GCA_016200825.1 Chloroflexota bacterium
CACCGTCGCCCAATCGCCGAGCGAGAGCGCGCCGTTAAATAAATTTTCCAACACCGCAAAACCTGCGCCCGCGCTAATTCCCCACAAGACCGCGTCGGCTTGCCGCGTGCGCTTGGGATCACTAAACGCGACGACGAGAACTTTGAGCGCTTCTTCAATCGGCGGAACAATTGCGCCGAAATAAAATAGCAAACCAATCACGACCAACGGATTGCGCGCGAAATTCGCATCCGCCGCGCCGCGCAATCCCAAGAGACGCAATTGATCCACCGCGCTAAAATTTGGGAAACTGATCGCCAGAAAAATCGCGGCGATGAAAATCAATCCGACCAACACAATCAATTCACCGATGAAGGCGAGTGTCGTCGCGCCCAACACGCCCCACGTGAACGCTGCCAACAGCGCGCGCAATTCGGACGCGTTGCCCAAACGATGCGCGGCGTACGCGATGATCGCGAGCGGCGCGGCGAGCGCGGCGATGAAATGCCACGGCGGAAAAATGTACGCCGCGAACGAACCTAAACCCAGCGTGCCGCTTCCCAACAAAATCGCGCCGACGAACGCGAGCGCAAAAATAAAAACGCGCGGGAACGCGTTCGCGGGCGCGCGTGATGCGCGTCCCTGATACGCGCGCGCGCCTTGCCACAGCAACGCGCCGCCCAATAAAATTCCCAAACCCGCGAGCGATCCAAACACAACATTCGATTGCAACGCGTCCGCGCGCGCCGACGCGATCGGATTGATGAGAAAACATATTGCCGAGCATGCGCCGCAAAATAATAATAGCGCGGCGAACACGAGCATCATTACGCCGACAGCGCGCACCGATTTTTCGGTGGTTGGGTGGCTGGATGGTTCGATGGTGCGCGGTTCGTTAGGTGGTAATGTGCTCACGAAGAATGCCTAGTGTGAAAACATATATCATTTCCGCGCTCTGCAATTTGCCATCCGCCATTGGCTACTTTGATCTGCCCGCCAAATAATCAATCAAATCAATTTTGGTGACGATGCCCGCCACGCGATTTTCTTCCAACGCGATCGCGACCTTGCCTCCCGCGAAAATTTCAGACAACGCGCCGAGCGGAGTTTCTAAATTCACCGCCGTCGCCGCGTCCGCGCTGACGATGTCTTGAATCGCTTCATCCGGTTGATGCGTCTCTTCGCGCAACAAATGATTCAACACATCTAGTTCCGTCACCATGCCCACGTACTCCTCGCGATCATTCACGACCGGCAATTGCGAAATGTCGTACTGCTTCATGCGCGCGATCACATCCGTTTTGGTGTCGCTGATCTTGGCGCATACCACGCGCAATTTCTTTTGCCGCACAATATCGTCCACGCGTCCTTCCGCGAGCGGATATTCGATAAAGCGATTGTCGCGCATCCAATCGTCATTGAACAATTTACTCAAATAGCGCGAGCCCGAATCGGGCAAGATGACGACAACAATTTTCCCTTCCGCTAAATTTTTCGCGACTTGTAACGCGGCGTACGTCGCGGTGCCGCTCGATCCGCCGCAAAACAATCCTTCTTCGCGCACCAAACGCCGCGTCATTAAAAAAGATTCTTTGTCGCTCACTTGAATCACATCATCCACATAGTTTAAATCGAGCGCGGTCGGCAAAAAATCTTCGCCGATGCCTTCGATCTTGTACACCTTAGGAAACGCGCCGGGCGGAACTTTGCCGCCCGCTTTGAACGTCGCGTACAATAATGATCCGACCGGATCTACGCCGATCACTTTGACGTTTGGATTTTGTTCTTTCAAATATTTCGCGGTGCCGGTGATTGTGCCGCCCGTGCCCATTCCGCAAACGAGAATATCAATTTTGCCATTCGTCTGCCGCCAAATTTCGGGACCCGTCGTTTGATAATGCGCGTCGGGATTCGCGGCATTCCAATATTGTCCCGCGAGAATTGAATTGGGTGTTTCTTCCACCAACCGTTTCGACACAGAATAGTACGAGCGCGGATCGTCCGGTTCAACCGCGGTCGGCGTGATCACGACGCGCGCGCCAAACGCGCGCAACAGCCGGACTTTTTCTTCGCTCATCTTGTCCGGCATCACGAAAATACATTTGTAACCTTTAATCGCCGCGGCAATTGCCAGACCGACGCCGGTATTGCCGGATGTGCCTTCGACAATTGTTCCGCCCGGATGTAAACGCCCTTCGCGTTCCGCGGCTTGTATCATCGCCAGTCCGATGCGATCCTTCACGGAGCCGCCGGGATTTAAAAATTCCAATTTCGCGAGGACAGTTGCTTTGATACCGCGCGTCACGCGATTCAAGCGCACGAGCGGCGTGTTGCCAATCACCGAAAGAATATTTTCATGCACTGATTGATTATCTACAATTGACATTCATTTTCCCGAAGAAAAAAATAACTGCGAACGAAATAATTTGCGCGCAAGTATATCATGCCGCAAAGAGGAGAGCAAGCATCGGCGGCAAACGACCCGCGACCAACAACTAGAGACTACAGACTAGCGACTAGTGACTAACGACTAACTTGTACACCGCGCGCCGTTCGCGCCCGGACGCGCGCGCCACTTGTTTCACCGCGTCCGTGCGCGATCTGCCGCGCGCGATCAAACGCTTGACTGTCGCGCGCACTTTGACTTCAGTCCAATCTTCAGCGCTTTTTGCTTTTTGCTTTCCGCTTTCCGTTTTCATTTCCCCGATCACCAGCGTAAATTCTCCGCGCGGCGCGTGCTGCGCGCAATGGGCGCGCGCGTCTTCAACCGTGCCGCGAAAAAACTCCTCGAACATTTTCGTCATCTCGCGCGCTAAACAAATTTGCCGATTGCCCAACGTCGCGCCAATATCGTCGAGCGCGGCGCGGACGCGATGCGGCGCTTCAAACGCAATCAACGTGCGCGATTCGTTCGCGCGCGCGCGCAAAAATTTTCGCCGCGCGTTTTTTTGGCGCGGCAAAAAACCGAGATAAACAAATTGATCGCTCGGCAA
>JACQEA010000219.1 GCA_016200825.1 Chloroflexota bacterium
TGCGCGAAGCGTTTGTGCGTTTGTACGAAAAAGGTTTGATCTATCGCGGACCGCGTTTAGTGAATTGGTGTCCGCACGATGAATCCGCCATCAGCGATTTGGAAGTGGAACATTCAGAAAAACCCGGCAAACTTTATTTTATCAAGTACTTACTCGCTTCCGACTCCGCGCAAAGCGGAAAACGCAAATCGAAAATTAAATTCGTTACCGTCGCGACCACGCGCCCCGAAACAATTCTCGGCGATACGGCTGTCGCCGTGCACCCGCGCGATAAACGCTACAAAAAACTAATCGGTCGCACGGCGATCTTGCCGGTGCTGGGCAGAAAAATTCCAATCATCGCCGACAACGCGGTTGATCCAGAATTTGGCACGGGCGCGGTCAAAGTGACGCCCGCGCACGATCCAACCGATTTCGAAATTGGCGCGCGCCACAAATTACCGCAAATCAACGTGATGAATTCCAACGCGACCATCAACGCGAACGGCGGCGCGTACAACGGAATGGATCGTTACGTCGCGCGCGAAAAAATCGTTGAGCAATTAACGCGCGAGGGTTTGCTCGATCACATTCAAGAGCATACGATTTCGTTGGGACGTTGTCAACGCTGCGAGACCGTGGTCGAGCCGTTGATTTCGACGCAATGGTTTGTAAAAATCAAACCGCTCGCGCGTCCCGCCATTCGCGCGGTCAAAACCGGTCAGACCAAAATAATTCCCGCGCGCTTTAACAAAATTTATTACCAATGGATGGACGCTGCGCGCATTCGCGATTGGTGCATCTCGCGTCAACTGTGGTGGGGTCATCGCATTCCGGTGTGGTATTGCGAAAACGGACATGAAACGTGCGCGCGCACCGACCCAACGGAATGCGCGACGTGCGACTCGACAAATATTCGGCAGGACGAAGATGTGTTGGATACGTGGTTCTCGTCCGGCTTGTGGCCCTTTTCAACTTTGGGATGGCCTCAAGCCACACGCGATCTGAAAACATTTTATCCGACGACGGTGCTGGAAACCGGCTACGACATTATTTTTTTCTGGGTCGCGCGCATGATGATGCTGGGCATTGAATTTACCGGCAAACCGCCATTCGAATTTGTGTACTTGCACGGCATGATGCGCCACTTGGACGGATCAAAAATTTCCAAATCAAATCCGCAGGACGGCGATAACCCGCTCGATGTGATCGCCGCGTACAGCGCGGACGCGTTGCGTTACACGATCGTCACCTCTTCCACGCCGGGCAACGACACCAAACTCGATCTGCAAAAAGTGGAAGGCGCGCGCAATTTTGCCAACAAGATTTGGAACATGGGACGCTTTATTATTTCCAATCTGCAAACCGCGAATTTAAAAGCGGACAATTTGAATTTGGAAAAATTGCGCCGCGCAACACTTTCACTTCCCGACCGCTGGGTTCTTTCGCGCTTGCATCGCGCGATCGCGACGGTCAACCAATCGTTTACGGGATGGCAATTTGGCGAAGGGACGCGCGCGGTGTACGAATTTTTGTGGGACGAATTCGCGGATTGGTACATCGAGGCGGCGAAAATCGCGCTGAATGGCGACGACGCGCGCGCGAAAGAGCGGACATTGTCTGTGTTGGTTTATGCGTTCGATCAAGCGTTGCGTTTGTTGCATCCTGTGATGCCCTTCGTGACCGAAGAAGTGTGGCAACATTTGAAACGCGCGTTGGAAAACGATTTCACCGGCGATTTTGCAGGACCCGCGCCCACGCGCGGCGCGTGGCCCGAGGCGCTCATCGTCGCGCCGTTTCCAAAAGCCAATCCGAAATGGAACGATGCGCGCGCGGAAAAAGAATTCGACGCGCTGCGCGATGCGATCCGCGCGATTCGCAACGCGCGCACCGAATTCAAAGTGGAAGCCGGTCTGCGCATCCCCGCGATTTTTTCGGCGGGCAGCGCGCGGCAATTGTTCACTTCACACCGCGATATAATCGCGATGCTCGCGCATCTTGACACGCACGCGCTCACCATCGAAAAAACGGCGGCGAAACCGACGCGCGCGCTCGCGCTCGTCGCGGGCGGCGCGGAAATTTTCTTGCCGTTTGCAGGCATGCTCGACGTGGAAAAAGAACAAGCGCGCTTGAATCGCGAGATGGAAAAAACGCGCGCCGATGTCGCGCGGCAAGAAACTTTGCTCGCGAGCGAATTTTCAAAACGCGCGCCGAAAGAAGTGGTCGAGAAAACCAAAGAGCAACTCGCGGCAAACACCGACCGCCTTGGTAAATTAGACGCGTTGCTCGCGAGTTTGGAAGGACGCGCGCCGAAGAAAAAATCAAGCGTCAAGAACGCGAAGAAAAAAACTAAAAGGAAGTGATAGAGCAAGGGTGCAGGGAGCAGGGAAAAAATCGTCCTTGCTCCTCCGCGCCCGCGCTCCCTTGCTAAGATGAGAGTCATCTCCGGTACTGCCAAAGGTCGCACACTGAAATCGCCCGGCGCGGCAACGCGGCCGATTACTGACCGCGTGAAAGAAAATCTTTTCAATATCGTCGGCGCGCGCGTGCGCGAGGCGAATGTGTTGGATTTATTTGCGGGCGCGGGCAGTGTGGGGATTGAAGCGCTCTCGCGCGGTGCGCGGTTCGCGACGTTTGTTGAAAATGATCGCGACGCGCTCAGCGCATTGCGCGCTAATCTGGAACTCACGCGCCTTGACGCGCGCGCGCGAATTGTTCGCGACGATGTGTTTCGATTCATCCGGCGCCATAATGTCATTGCGAGTGAAGCGCAGCAATCTCCGAGCTCCAATTTGGAGGTTGCTTCGTCGCAAAAAGCGCTTCTCGCAATGACAGTTTTCGATCTGATTTACATCGCGCCGCCGCAGTACAAAGAATTGTGGAGCGAGACGTTGCAAGCGCTGGATGGACGCGGGATGCTTGCGACAAGCGGCATCATCGTCGCGCAGATTTTTCCAAAAGAGTATCGCGCGCTCGAGTTGAAGGAGTTTGCGTTACAAGATCAGCGGACGTACGGGAGTACGATGCTGTGTTTTTATCGGGGAAAATAATATTCCTGCAGAGTCTATACATCATGAGAATATTGACACTCACTGGCACACTGTGCGCGTACCGGAGAAAAGGACGCTATAAAAAAGGCGAGGGCGCCTACTGCAAGCACCACAAGGGAAGTACGAAACGGCAAAGCCCATGAGTTCATAGTGGCAACAACTGCTATTGTTTAACCCGGGCAACATGGACAATGACGATGACGTTGGTGTCATCACGCAGCTGAAGCGTCAGGGCTTTTTTTCCATCCGCAAGGACGAGCGTATTGCCGCTGTATGACTGTACGCGGCCTCGAAAAACCACTTGAAACGAGGTGGCTGCAATGAGAGTTGGATAGCCTTGGTAGAGCTCTCCTAGTTTGTCTAACCCCGGACGAAGGGCGGCAGGAACGCTTTTACTCACCAATGGCGTCGGGGTCAAAGAGGCCTCGGGCGAGCCCCCTTTTTGCCCTTGGCTAACAACCTGTGTGCCCCGAGTAAACAACACATACGCATTCAGCCCAAGGAGTCCAAATATGACGATAGCCACCAAGACATACAAAGCCTTCTTGTTCATTACAACCAGAATACGACACAAAAAGAAGGGTGTCAACGAAAAAACAGGAGGTTTTTATTTAGGGGGATACTCAATAATTTTTTGGTTGATAAACGAGGCTCCAGTTGCGGCCACGGCCGGCAGATCTAAGGAGCTGTTCAGGATGTCAAATTGTTTTTTATCCTTAAATGTTAAACTCACAACGGTTCCTTCATAAACAGATTCAATACCAACTCCAGCATCAGTAAATACACTCCCTCCAAAGAAAAGGGCTTTCCCTTTTCCGTTCACAAATCTAACCTTTTTATCTGGATGGAATTGACCGTCTTGTTTATTATAAAAATTAACCGTCACAATTACATCTTCTCCTTGATAGTAAGCTGTTTTAAAAACGGTCTTAGCGGTAATTTCGCTTCCATATACATTATAATTTGTGTCCACATATTTATTCCCAGGATCCGGGACGATTTGTATATCGGGAAGGGCAATTTCAGGAAAGGGTTTTAAAACGTTTGGTCGTGGCGACGGAGTTTCTGTGGGCGTCGGCGGGGCTACTGCCGCTCGTGTTTCGGATGGGGCGGGCCCAGCAACAACAGCCGCTAGTGGTGTAGCGGAGGGTTCTGCCGTGCCCAACACAACCTGCGTAGGCGGGGGCTCGGGAGTTAAAGGGGCGCAAGCGGATGAAACGCCATAGAGGAAAAAGAAAACGCAAAGAAAAAATAGTTTAGGCATCGGTGCCTCTCTGCTAGGGTGTGTATGCAAAATCTTCGTGCAGGATTCTAGAGCGTATGGTGACAAGATTCTTCAACAAAACTAGCGGCAATAAATTTTTTTGCATACACACCCTAATCTTAATGATCGCTCGGATTCTCCGCCACAAGCCCTTCGGCTTGCGCGGCTTGGAGCAACGTTTTGTCGCTGGCAATAAAGGTGAGCGAGAGAGCATCTGCTCGGAATGATTCGGAGAGAATAATTCCGCTCGCTAGTTGCACGGCATCGTATGCCTTCAGCGGATGCTGTTGCGTGAGTTGCGCGGCTCGTTGCAAAATTGCTGAGGTCAAATACACTAAACGGAATCTCGCTCTCAAATCCTGTGCGAAGGCGTCATACATTTGGTCGCGGGCGCTCAAAGTGATTTGACGCGTGCGCGCCAACAGCGCGAATGCTGCGGGAATCTCAACGCGACCGACGTCAGAAAGATATACTTTATTCTCGAATTCGAAATCATTTCGAGTTTCAATTATTGCTTTCACCCATTCGCTACCGGATTCTCTGTGAAAATATTTGACGAGCGCGCTGGAGTCAAAATAGTAAATCGCCATTCATCAACGCCTGTTTTCGATGACAATTTCGGATAGCGGCTTGTCTAGTTTTGCGTTGTAGAATTCTCCGCGCAGTTTTTCCCGTTGGGCTTGCGGTAGAGCCATCCAGCGTTCAGCGCGTGAAATTTCTTCGGGTGATGGTTCGGCGAGCAACCCCGCGCGCCGCAAGATTTCATCGGCGCGTTCATTCTCGCTCGACGCGCGTGTTTCTAATTTATCTGCGCGCCGAGTGCTATAATCTTCGCGCCCGCGTTCCAATCGCGCCACTTTTTCCTTCAACGCCGCGACCTCGCGCTGCAAACGTTTCAGTTCATTCGCTGTTGTTGCCATTGATCACCTCACGCCCTCATTATATTTCTCTCGCGCCGACGCGTCAATCATGACTTGTCAATTGAGAATGAATTCAAGAGAAAATACGGCAGCACGCTTTTTTGTTTTTATGGGAAACGTTAGCGGTTGATTGCAGCGAACCGCGCGCCGCGTAATTACCAGACATTAATCGAAATAATAATTATCCACGAAACACAACACGAATCACGAATGAATCGCTAAAGTTTTCGTGTACTTTCGTGTTTTTCGTGGATAAAGATTATTGCGAATAAGGTCTAATCTGTAATTCGAATGGCAACACGATGTGATCGCCTAACGCGCGTCCGGTTTGATCGGTGATGGGCAAGCGTTGCAAAGTTTGCCAATGATACATCCCAACGATAATCTGATACGCGCCCGGCGCGGCATCGCGCGGAATCGTGAGCGCGTACGCGTCGGCAATCGTTTCGCCCGCGTCCCAAATCAAAGTGGGATACGTTCCCGCGCGCGGCGCGCTATCGCGTTGCGCGATCAAATTGCCGCGCGCGTCGAGCAATTGCGCAAAGATGGTGTAATCGGTCGCGACGCGTTGCTCCGCGCGCCAAAATAATTCCACGCGGATTTCTGCGCCGGGCACCAACGGCGATTGTTTCTGCACGCGCGCGCCGCGCAGGGTTGCAAAGTCGCCGACGCGCGCATCAATCGGTTCGAGCGCGCCCAAATAATGATCGGGAATTTCAGGTTGAATGATTTTTACTTGACCCAATTGGAACACATCATCTTGTTTTTCATCCGCGCTGACAAAAGGCAACGCGTCGCCGGTTTGAACGCGATACAAACCAAGTTGTAAATCGTACAACCCCGGACGCAGTTCGGGCGAAAGCGGCAAGACCAACGTGTCCGTCAAAATTTTTCCGGGCGACCACCGTTGCATCGGAAATTTATTTTCAAACGGTGCGAGCCGCGCCTCCGCGCCCGCATTATGCTCGCGATCGCGCAATTGCAATCGCCACACCACCGAGCGCGGCGGCACGCGGCGCGGTTCGATTTGCGCGACGACGGATAATGTTTCGCCGGGGTGAAACGCTGAAAGCGGAATTTGGTAATTCAAAAAGCGAAACGTATCGCCAAACATTCCCAACGCGGCGCGATTTTTTTCCGACGCGGCGCGCGGCTTTGCCACCACCGCGCTCGCGCCCGCGCGATAGAGCGTTTGCACCGACGCATCGGGCGGCACATATTGACCGCTGGCGATAAATAAATAATCGCCCCAACTTGAATCCGCGCGCCATTCTTCAAACGTGCGCGGACCCAA